>CAYSOD010000146.1:0-8462 GCA_964432385.1 uncultured Rubrivivax sp. | reverse complement strand
AGATCCCGCCCTACTATTTCAATCCCATTGCCGGCGCGCACTACCTCAAGGTCGATCTGCGCAGAGCCGGTACCTTGTGACTTGGACAGCCTGTCCTGATCGCAGGCGGTCAACAGGCTGGGCGGCCCGGATAGGATCGGGCCATGACCCCAACCCATCCTGAACTTCGTGCCGGCGAGCTTCGCCTGGCCCTGCGGCCTGACCTGGGCGGCAGCATCGCCGGCCTGTGGTGCGGCACCTTGCCCGCGCTGCGCAGTGTCGAGCCCGACGCCTTGCAGGGCCCGCGCCTGTCGGGCAGCTACCCGCTGGTGCCTTACTCCAACCGCTTGGGGTACCGGCGTTTTCGTTGGCTGCACCGCGACTACACCACGCAGCCCAACTTCGACGACAGCCCGCACTCCGTGCATGGCGTGGGCTGGCTGAGAGCCTGGGAGGTGGAATCCTGCAGCGCTACCGAAGCGGTGCTGCGTCTGGACCATGCCGGCGATGCCCACTGGCCTTTCGCCTTCGAGGCCCGGCAGACCTTTGCGCTGGATGAGGACGGGCTTCGCCTGACGATGTCGCTGCGCAATGACGCCCCCCATCCAGCCCCCGTGGGCCTGGGCTGGCACCCCTACTTCCCCAAGCGCAGCCGCAGCCGCCTCCATGTGGAGTTGAGCGAGCGCTGGGAGTCCGACCCCGGTACCGAGCTGCCCACGCGCCGCGTGCGCCAGCCCGGCATCGACGCCGACGTGGCGCACCTGGACTTTGACAACTGCTTCGAAGGCTGGCCGGGCACGGCCCGGGTGCGCGATGAGAAGCTCAAGGTCGGCATCTCGTCCTCGCTGCCCTACCTGGTGGTGTACACGCCGCCGCAGAAGGACTACTTCTGCGTGGAGCCCGTGAGCCACGTCAGCAACGCCATCCACATGGCCGAGCCGGCCCAGCACGGCCTGCGCTCGCTGACCACGGGCGAGAGTCTCGAGGCCTGGATGCGGCTGGACATTGCGCGGGTGTGAGCCAGGTGCTCCCGGCCATCCAGCCCCTGCCGGTGGAGGCCTCGTTGCTGGGCGAGTCACCGTTCTGGCATCCTGACGAGCGTGCGCTGTGGTGGTGCGACATCCCCGGCCGCCGCCTGAACCGTTTCCACCCGGACACCGCCGCGCACCGCGTCTGGCACTTCGACACCGACGTGGCCTGCGCAGCCCCCTTGGCCGGCGGCGACCTGCTGCTGGGCATGCGCGACGGTCTGTGGCGCTTCGACCCCCGTACGGGCGAACGCACGGCCTTGGCGCCCCCGCCTTACGACCTGCGGCACGAGCGTTTCAACGACGGCAAGGCCGACCCCCAGGGCCGCTTCTGGGTGGGCACGATCTACGAGCCGCGCACCCCTGCCCGCGCTGCCCTGTACCGGCTGGCCGGTGGCCGGCTGGAGCGTTGCGCTGAAGGTGTGACGGTGAGCAACGGCCTGGGTTTCAGCCCCGACGGCCGCACCCTGTACTGGAGCGACACGAAATCGCACACCGTGTTCGCCTTCGACTTCGATGCGCAGGACGGCTCGCTGTCGCGCCGGCGGGTGTGGGCCCGATTTGCCGAGCGCAAGTTCGACGAGCCTCTGGAACAGTACGGCGGCCGGCCCGATGGCGCGGCTGTCGACGCCGAAGGTTGCTACTGGGTGGCGATGTTCGAGGGCGCGCAATTGCTGCGCCTGTCACCGGCTGGCGAGGTGCTCTCGGCCTTGCCCCTGCCCGTGCGCTGCCCCACGATGCCCTGCTTGGGCGGCGATGATCTGCGCACCCTGTTCATCACCACCTCCCGCCAGAACCGCCCGGCCGAAGAGCTGGCGCGCGAACCCTGGGCCGGCCAGGTTCTGCAGTGCCGGGTGGAGGAGCCGGGCCTGCCGGTGAACTTTGCCCGCGCCTGACGCCAACCCGGTCGTGGCACCCGATTCAACGGTTCCGTCGGACCGCGCAGCCCACGAGATGCAGCCCTCGGGGCCGCGTACACAGGCCCTGGCCCGATTGCGCGAGCCCCGCGTGTGGGACCTGGTGGTCGTGGGAGGCGGCGCTACGGGCTTGGGCGTGGCCCTGGACGCGGCCTGCCGCGGCCTTCAGGTGGTGCTGTTGGAGGCGGCGGACTTTGCCCAGGGCACGAGTTCGCGTGCCACCAAGCTCGTGCACGGTGGGGTGCGTTACCTGGCGCAAGGCCACATCGGCCTGGTGCGTGAGGCCTTGCGTGAGCGCTCGGCGATCCTGGCCAACGCGTCGCACCTGGCGCAGCCCCTGGCTTTCGTGGTACCGGGTTACCGCCTGTGGGAGCTGCCCTTCTATGGCACAGGTTTGAAGGCCTATGAATGGCTGGCCGGCGCGCGCAGCCTGGGGGCCACGCAGGCGCTGTCGGCCCGTGCCACGCGCCAGGCGCTGCCCACGCTGCGGCAGCGGGGCCTGCTTGGTGGTATCCGCTACTGGGACGGGCAGTTCGACGACGCCCGCTTGGCCGTGGCGCTGGCGCGCACCGCCGCTGCGCACGGCGCGGTGGTGGTCAACCACTTGCGGGTCACAGGCCTGCGGCAGGAGGGCGCACAGGTGCGGGGCGTGCATGCTTGCGACACCGAGACGGGCGAGGTGTTCGACATCGCGGCGGGCTGCGTGGTCAATGCCACAGGGGTGTGGGTGGATGGGCTGCGCCGGGAGGCAAGCCCCCGCTCTGCGGGCGAGGGTACGGGTGACGGCGCGGGCGGCGATACGGGTGGCGCCACGGGCGGCGATATAGGCCGGGAGACCGGCCATCAGTCAGGTCATGAGACGGATCAGGAAACTGGACCGGAGGCTGTCAAGCACTTGGCGCCCCTGGTCTCGCCCAGCCAGGGCGTGCACCTGGTGGTGGACCGCTCTTTCCTTCCCGGCTCCACGGCGCTGATGGTGCCCAAGACGGCGGACGGCCGGGTGCTGTTCGCCGTGCCCTGGTTGGGCAAGACCCTGCTGGGCACCACCGACACGCCGCGCAGCGACATCGTCGCCGAGCCTCGGCCGTTCGTCCACGAAGTGGAGTTCATCCTGCGCGAGGCGGCGCGCTACCTGTCGCGCGCGCCAGCCCGGGCCGATGTGCGATCGGCCTGGGTGGGGCTGCGACCGCTGGTTCGCGCGCCGGCGCCGCCCACCGCTGAAGACGGCCCGGCGGCCGCCACGCGCAGCCTGTCGCGCGAACACACCGTGGAGGTGGGTGCCTCGGGGCTCGTCTCCGTCACGGGCGGCAAGTGGACCACCTACCGGGCCATGGCCGAGGACGTGCTGGCGGCCTGCATGGCGCAGGGGTTGTTACCCCGGCGCCCGGCGGGTGTGACCGAACACTTGAGGCTGGTGGGTGCGGCCCCCGGGCGGGCCCTGTGCGCGCCGCCTGGCGAACATTTGTACGGCAGCGAAGCCCAGGCGTTGCGCGCCTTGCCCGGCGCGGATCGCTGGCTGGCGTGGGACAAGGAAAGCGGCCAGGGCCTGCTGAGCGAGGCCATGGTGCGCTTCGCTGCGCGGTTCGAGATGGCGCGCAGCGTCGAGGATGTCCTGGCGCGGCGCAGCCGGCTTCTGTTTCTGGACGCGCGCCAGGCCGCGGCCTGTGCTGACGAGGTGGCCACCCTGCTGGCGCAGGAGTTGGGGCGGGCGGGCGCGCTTCAAGATGCCGAGGCCTTCCGGGCCCTGGCTGCCCGGTATGCGGACGTGCCCTGAAGCGCCCTGAAGGGCCCTGAGGTGTCCTGAAGCGCCTGGAAGCGCAGCTCAGCGCCTACAGACCCTGCGATCTGCGCTGACGTTTCCGGGGTGCGCGGGCGGGCCCGGACTGTGCTCAGGGCAGTTGGGCCAGCGCCTCGCGCACCTCGCGAACCGACAGCACCTCGCTCAGCACACGCGGCGCCGTGCCCCCGGGTGCTTGCAGCAGGTACACCGGCACCCCGTTGCGCCCGAGCTGGGCCAGGGCCGCGGTGATGGCGGGGTCGCGCCGCGTCCAGTCGGCACGCAGCAGCACCACGCGCTTGGCGGCGAAGTCGGCCCGCACCTGGGCGTCGGCCAGGGTGGTGCGCTTGTTGAACTGGCAGGTCACGCACCAGGCGGCCGTGAAGTCCACGAAGACGGACCGGCCGCCGGCCAGCGCCGCTTGCACGCGCTCGGGCGACCAGGCTTGCCAGTCGCCTTCCTGAGGGGCACCAGCGGTATCAGGCCCCTGAGCGGCGGTGCTCGGGGCGGGCAGGGCCTGCCAGGAGGGCCAGGCCCAGGCCAGGGTGGCCAGCAGGGCCAGGCCCGAGACGCCCAACCACAGGGCCCGGGCGGCGGGGCGCTGCGTGGGCAAGCCCCAGGCCCAGGCCGCAAAGGCCAGGGCCAGCAGGGTGCCCAGCAGGCCGGCCACTGCGTCCATGCCCGCTTGTTGACCCAGCACCCAGACCAGCCACACCACGGTGGCGAACATGGGAAAAGCCATCAGCGTCTTGAACGTCACCATCCAGGCGCCAGGGCGGGGCAGGGCGCGCGCCAGGGCCGGCCAGGCGCTGGCCAGCAGGTAAGGCAGGGCCAGCCCCAGGCCCAAGGCGGCGAAGATCGCCAGCGCGGGGCCCGTGGGCCAGCTCACCGCCAGCCCCAGCGAGGCCCCCATGAAGGGGGCGGTGCAGGGCGAAGCCACGGCCACCGCGAGCACGCCCGTCAGGGCCGAGTCCACCACGGGGTGCTTCGCACGGGCCGCAGCCCAGGCGCTGGGCAGCAGGTGACCCACCTCGAACAGCCCGGCCAGGTTCAGCCCGATCAAGGTGAACAAGGCGGCCAGCGCGGCCACGAAGCCGGGCGACTGCAACTGAAAGCCCCAGCCGATCTGCTCTCCGCCGGCCCGCAGCGCCAGCAGCAAGCCCGCCAGCACCAGAAAGCTCGCCACCACGCCGCCGGTGTAGGCCAGCCCGCCGGCCAGCAGGGCGCGGCGGTCCTGTGCGTGCGCGGCAAAGCCGAAGACCTTGAGCGACAGCACCGGGAAGACACATGGCATCAGGTTCAGCAAAGCCCCGCCCAGCAGGGCCAGCGCCAGCGCCCAGGCCAGCGAGGCGGCGCCTGGCGCCGTGACCTCCGCCCGTGCGGCGCCCGCCACGCCCAAAGGCGGCGCCACACCTGAGCCCAGGCCCGACCCTGCGCCGACTGCCGGCCAGGCTCCGTTGACCTGCACCGCCAACTGCACACCTGCGGGCTCGCCTTCCCGCGTGAGCACGGCGGGCATCAGGGTCGGGCTTTCGCTGCGCTGCGCTGACAGCGGCACGGAGGCCACCCATTCGGCCCCTTGCCAGGAGGCGGCCGGCCGGGCGGCGTTGTCGATCACCCCCGCGGTCTCCGGGAAGAACTTCAGCGCCTGGCCCTGCCATGAGGCCGGCAGGCCCTGCACCCGCACCTGCAGGGCGCTGCCCTCCACCCGCGCTTGCGACTGCACGCCGCCCAAGGTTCGCGGGGCGGTGGCGCGGGCCGTATCGAAGAGGGCCGCATGCGCCACGGTGGCGGCCATAACCGGCAGCTCCAGGGCGAAGTCACCCGACTCGGGAATGCACACGTCCTTGCACACCAGCCACTGTGCTTCCAGGCGCACGGGCAGCGTCGTGCCCTGGAAGCCCGCGGGCACCGTGATCGGCACGGGCAGCAGCAGCGTGCCCTCGTAGCCGAAGTTCATCAAGGGCCCAACCGGCAGCTGCCGAGGCGTGGGCCAAACGATCTCGCCGGCGGAAAACCCAGGCGGCAAGGCCCAGGTGAGGGTGGTGGCCAGGCCTGAGTCGCCCGGGTTCTTCCAGTACGTATGCCAGTGCGGCTGATGCTCGATGCGCAGGCCCAGCCACAGCGGTTTGCCCGCGGCCACGCCTTCGGGGGCGTGGGCCACCAACTCCGCACGCACCTGCTCGGTGCGCACTGAGGAGGTTCCGCTGGCCAGCGCGCTGCTGATGCCCAGAGCCCACAACAAGGCCGCGCCGGCAGCGAGTCTGGTGGCGTTCAAGGTCATGCGGGTGACTGCCGACAGCCAGCGCCCCAGGCCGGCAGGAAAGCTCGGGGTTTGCGGGGCCGGAGGTGTGGTCTTCATTGGGGGGTGGCAGGCGTATTGGGGGTGTTGTGCACATCCAGGGGCGCATCAGGAGCCTGCAGTCTGCCTTGCATCACGCTGTCCCTGGGGGCGGTCATGGCGAGCGCCGAGCCAGCTGGCGAGTCTGGCCAATGGCCATGACATCGAATTGTTCCTCGCGCAAGCCTGCGGCTTGCCGCGCGCGCGCCAGGGCCTCGGGGGGTTCGTCCAGCGACTCGTCGGTCAGGTTGAAGGTGCCCCAGTGCACCCCCACCGAGCGCCTGGCGCCCAGGTCCAGGTGGATCTGCACTGCCTCCTGCGGGTTGACGTGCTGCGTCGCCATGAACCACCGCGGCTCGTAGGCGCCCACCGGGATCAGCGCCACGTCGAAGCCCGCATCGGCCTGGCGGTGGGCAAAGCGCTGTCTGATCTCCTTGAAGTCGGGCGAATAGCCCGTGTCGCCGGTGTAGATCAGGTGCAGATCGGGCGCGAACACGGCAAAACCGCCCCACAGCGTGGCCAGGCGGTCGGCCAAGGTGCGGCCGGACCAGTGCTGGGCCGGCGTGAACACCACTTCCACCTCGCCGGCGGGGGCGGGCAGGCGCAGGGCGTCCCACCAGTCGAGCTCGGTCACCCTGGTGATGCCGAGGTCGGCGAACCAGGCCTTCAAGCCCAGAGGCACGATGAACAAGGGCGGCCCGCCCGGCTGGGCGTTCAAGGCCTTGACGCTGCCCTCATCCAGATGGTCGTAGTGGTTGTGCGACAGCAGCACCACGTCGATGCGCGGCAGGTCCTGCAAGGCCAGGCCTGGGGGTTGGGCGCGCTGGGGCCCGAGGAAGCTCACGGGTGACGCGCGCTCGGAGAACACCGGGTCGGTCAGCCAATTGAGCCCGCCAAACTGCGCGAGCATGGTGGCGTGGCCGATCCAGGTCAACGCAGGCCGCATCTGCACGCCCTGCTGGGCATTGGCGTGGATGAAGCCCAGGTCGGGTGCCACGGTGGGCGTGGGCGTCCGCGGCGGGCGGGGCAGCCCGTTGCGCACCGCGTCCCACTGCCACTGCAGCACGGTCAGCAGCCCCTTGGGCTCGAAGGCGGTGTGCAGGTTGCGAAACCCTGTCGGGAGGTGGTGGGGTTTGGCGGGGTTGTGGTGCGGATTGGTCGTGGCGCAGGCGCTCAGCGCCAGGGCCGTCACTGCACCGAGGCAGGCGGCCCACAACAGCAGTCGCAGGGCGCGGCGGGTCAGAAAAGAGCTGTTTGTGAGCGTCACGGTGGGAGGATCATCGCAGTGCATCGACCCTGGCGTCAGAAGGGGCAGCGCATGCCGCGGATACCGTAGCGCGAGGCAGGGCCAAAAGGTCGACCACGGGTTTCCACGTATACTCCCGCGGTTTGCCCCTGACGTCGCATCCGCGCACACCGCCATGTCCGACCGGACGATCCGATCTGACCCCTGGCCTGACGAAGGAGATGCGACGGGGAACGAGGATTTCAAGCCTCTGACCCGTCAGGAAGCGCAATTGCTGCGTGCGAAGCAACCTTCTGTCTCTCCATGGCGGGTGGTGCGGTTGCAAGCGGTGATCGGAGTTCTGGTGGCCGTCCTTGCGGGGGTCATCTGGGGTGAGCAATCGGTGGGGCTGTCGGCGCTGTATGGCGCAGCAGTCGCGGTGGTGCCGGGGGCCTTGATGGCCAGAGGCATGACCAGCCGGTTCTCCAGCGTGTCGCCCGGCCACAGTGCCGTCAGCTTCATGTTGTGGGAGGTTTTGAAAATCGCGGTTTCGGTGGCCATGCTGATGCTGGCGCCGCAAATCGTGCAGCCCTTGAGCTGGCCTGCATTGCTTGCAGCCCTCCTGGTCTGCATCAAGGTGTATTGGTTTGCGCTGTTGTGGCGCGGCCGTTGAGTGAAGACGAGAACCTGGACGAGCTTTTCTGATGGCAGCAGCACAAGGTCAAGGCCCCACCGCCGGCGAGTACATCGTCCACCACCTGCAACATTTGCAGAACCAGAAGCAGACGGGTGTTGTGGACTTCTCCGTCTTCAACCTGGACTCCATCTTCTATGCGGTGGTATTGGGCGTCGTGGCCTGCTGGCTGCTGTATCGCGCAGCAGCCAAGGCCACGTCGGGCGTGCCCGGGCGCTTCCAGGCTGCGGTGGAGTTGTTGGTCGAGATGGTGGACGCCCAAGCCAAGGGCATCGTGCACAGCGCCACCAGCCGCAAGCTGGTCGCGCCGCTGGCCTTGACCGTGTTCGTCTGGATCTTCCTGATGAACGCGATGGATCTGCTGCCGGTGGACCTGTTGCCGGCCATCTGGCACGTGGCTGGCCCTGCGATGGGCGCGCCAGATTACATGCGCGTGGTGCCCACGGCCGACCTGTCGATCACCATGGGCCTGTCGCTGTCGGTGCTGCTGATCTGCCTGTA
>CAYSOD010000145.1:0-8550 GCA_964432385.1 uncultured Rubrivivax sp. | reverse complement strand
GAAGTAGCGCCGGGCGTCTTCGTCGGTAAGCGCTGCCTCGCCCAGCATGTCGTACGAGTACCTAAAGCCCTGCGCTTGCATCTCGCGCGACCGCTCCAGCGCTTGAGCGATCGTCTGCCCGGTGACGAACTGCTCGCCCAGCATTTGCATGGCCAGTTCCATCCCCTTACGGATCACAGGTTCGCCGCCTCGGCTGATGAGGCGCACCAGCGCGCCGCCCAGTGATGCCTGGCTGTGGGCACTGACCAGCTTGCCAGTGAGCAGCAGCCCCCAGGACGCTGCGTTGACAAACGGCGACCCGCTCTGACCCAGGTGCTGCTGCCAGTGCCCGCGCCCGATCTTGTCTCGGATCAGCACGTCCCGCGTCGCATCGTCAGGGATGCGCAGCAGGGCCTCGGCAAGACACATCAGCGCGACACCTTCCTCGGTGGACAGTGCGTACTCCTGCATTAGGGCCTGCACGCGACCCGCGCGGCCGCCCTGTGCTGGCTCCGCCCGCAGGGCCTTCACCCACTGACGCGCCAGGGCATCGGCACGTACCGCCCGCGGCTCGTCCGGTCGGGCCTGCACCAGCAGCGGGCGCAGGGCCTCGGACTCCGTGGCCCGTGTGGCGCGGGCCACGGCGTCCCGCAACGCCCTGCGCGCAGGGGCAGCGGTGCCTGGGTGGCATGCGACGCCTCGCTGCGAAATCGTAAAGCGCACAGGGGCAGGAGGGGGCATCGTCATCTCGGTCTCCAGTAGATAGATCAGTGCAGAGGTCTATAGACACCGCAAATCGCCATGATCCTTAATTGAGACGAAGTTTTTATCGAACTTAAACCCAATTGACCGAATAAACTGCATCATGAACGCCAGCCCGAACCCGTTAGACCGCATCGACCGTCGCATCCTGGATGTGCTGCAGCGGGATGGTCGGATCAGCAATCTGAAGCTGGCCGAAGAGGTGGCCTTGTCGCCCACCGCCGTACTTGCACGCGTGCAGCGGCTCACGCGAGAAGGGTTCATCCTGGGCTACGAGGCCCGGCTGGATCCGGTGAAGCTCGGCGCGGGGATGCTGGTGTTCGTGGAGGTCTTGCTGGACCGCACCACCCCCAACGTCTTCGAGCAGTTCAAGGCCGCCGTGCAGGTCCACCCCGAGATCCTGGAGTGCCATATGGTTGCCGGTGGCTTCGACTACCTGCTCAAGACACGCAGTGCCGACATGAATGCTTACCGTGTCTTTGCGGGGCGGGTGCTGTGGCAATTGCCCGGCGTGCGCGAGACGCGCACCTATGCCGTGATGGAAGAGGTGAAGAGCAGTTCCGCTTTACAGTTGTTCTAGCCGGCCGGGGTGCCATTCAAGGCCTGCGATTTCAACGCCGTTCCGTGTGCTGCTCACCATCGGACTTCGACACGCAGGGCAGAGCAAGGCCCTGGAAGCGAGTGGGCTGCCGGGCTACCAGTCAACAGGGCTCCGACTCCCATTGTTCGTGGCTCTGCAACGCCTCGATCACCACATCCATGGCCAAGGCTGTGAGCGGATCGTGGTCGCTCGACCTGCAAACTGCTGATGTTTTCCAGTGAATCGGCTCACCGTCGAGCTTCTTCCATACGAGCTCTCTCAGACCACCATGGCCCCGCCGCCGCAAGATGCGCTGCGTGGTCAGCGTGACCGCGGACTCCGCGATCAACAGCGCGGCGGTCATTCGTACGCCGTGAAGGACACGACCGGGTACATAGCCTCCTGCTTTGCACAACCGAAGCAGTTCGTCATAAAGGCCGGGAGAAGACACTCTCGGAAACATCACCAGAGGGTACGGTTGCAAGGCGACCAGGGACACCTGTTCGAGAGATGCCAGGGGATGGTCGCAATGCATCAGGATTCCCAGCTCCTGGCGCAAGAGAGCTGAGGAGCGCAAGCCTCTGGCAGAGCAAGGTTGTCGCACAACGCCGACATCAATCTCGCCGGCGTCCAGCAAGTCGCATTGCTCAGCGGTTGACGCTTCGGTGACGCTGATCTCGATGCGCTGACGGCTTAGCCTGTTCACGATGTCAAGAATCACATACCTCGATGTCTCTGGAGGCAGGGCCAGACGTAGCTTCTGCGCGCGGGACGGCGACAGCGCTGTAGCCGCCCGAACAGCTTGGTCGAAAGCAGTGACCGCCAGTCTTGCGTGGGGCATCAAAGCCATGCCAGCCGCCGTCAGTTCCACCCGCCGGGGGCTTCGATCGAAGAGCCGCGTTCCCAACTCGGCCTCCAAGTCGGCAATTCGTTTGGACAGAGGGGGCTGGCTGATGTGCAGCAATCGCGCTGCCTTGCCGAAGCTGAGTTGATCAGCCACGGCCAAAAAATAGCGCAGATGGCGGATTTCCATGATGGGCGGATTCGCTTGTAGGGCTTGCCTCAACGATACCAAAAAGGAATCGTCAAGATCACAGAAAGTATTTGAACGTCCTGTGGGTCCAAGTCAACATGACACGTCTGCCTTCAACCCAAAGGAGAACCCGTTCATGCGTACTCAGAACACCCGGATGTCGGCAGCAGTTGGCGCCGTCAGCCTGCTGCTCGTTGCTTCCGCTGCCCTTGCTCAGGCCGATGCCGACCCGGCGCTGACCGCGATGCGCAAGGCCGGCGAAGCCAAGATTGCTATCGCTGCGGCGCCCCCTTGGGCTTTCCTGGCACCGAGTGGCGAAGCACAAGGCTATCTGGTGGTGGTCAGTGGTCAGGCATTGAAGGCGTTGGGGGTGCCCAAACTTGCGCCCACGGTGACCACCTGGGACGCCATGATCCCTGGCCTTCAGGCAAAGCGTTTCGATCTGGTGCCCGCAGGGCTTCTGATCACGGCAGCTCGGTGTCAGGTCGTTGCCTTTTCCTCGCCAATTACGGCCCAACAAGACGCGCTTTACGTCATTCCCGGCAACCCAAAGCGCCTGAATGGGTATGCCGATGTGGCATCTGCTTCGGACGTCAAGCTTGCAGTGCTTACAGGTTCTTCTCAGGAGGCATACGCCCTTAGCAAGGGCGTGAAGCCAGATCAGCTTGTTCGGGTGCCGGACATCCAGGCTGGCGTGGCGACGGTGGTGGGAGGCAGAGCCAACGCCTTTGCAGTGGGCCAGTTCAGCGTACCCAAGCCGAGTGAGCGGGGAGTCGAAGTGATGGTGGATAGGCAAGCGCCGGTGTCCAGCATCGCCATCGCCTTCCGCAAGGAAGACGCGAAGCTGCGCGATGCGTTCAACAAGCAGTTGGATGCTATGCGTGCCAGTGGTGCCATGAAGGACCTGTACGCCGGAAAGTACGCGATGCCCAACTGGGACACCCTGGCCAAGGTGACCAAGGTCAATGACGTTGTTCCCGGCTGCGAGTGATCACACAGACTGAACCGCCCCGAGTTTTGAGAAGACTGACTTGACCCAAGTACTGGAGTACTGGCCCGCGCTGCTCCAGGGGTTGATGGTGACGGTTTGGGTAGCCGTCGCCAGCATCACCGGAGCGGCAGCGGGCGCCCTGGTCTTGGGCAGCCTGCGTCTGTCACAGCGAAGGGCCGTACGGATTTCAGCCGTCGCCTTGATCGAGTTGATCCGGGGAGCTTCTGCGCTCGTGCTGCTGTTTTGGGTTTTCTACGCGCTGCCCCTGGTTCCCGGGATGCCTCACCTGTCGCCGATGACAGCAGCGATCCTGGTGCTGTCGCTCATTGGGGCGTCCTATGGCGCCGAGATTGTTCGCAGCGGAATAGAGACCATTCCGAAAGGGCAGCTGGACGCTTGCCATGCGTTGGGCCTGACGCGGTACCAGGCCTTTTCCAGGATCGTTTTGCCACAGGCGCTTTCTCAGATCGTTCCTGCGTTTGGCAGCCTGGCGGCCGACATGGTGAAGTGGACATCGATCGTCAGCTTCGTTGGCGTTCAGGACCTGCTGTACGCAGCTAACTCTGTTCGAAGCGCGACGTATGCCACGGTGCCAGTGTTTTGTCTTCTGGCAGTGATGTACTGGGTGTTGTGTGTGCTCTCCGGGGCTGGCTTTCGTGCCTTGGAATCAGTTCTGCCCCTGAATCGTGCGCTCAACGCGACAGGCGCTGCATCCTCCCCCACGAAGCGATGGTCGGGCGCGGAGGTGCGGGGATGACTTGGGATTGGACCTACGTCCAGAAAATCCTCCCGGACTTGCTGATCGGTGTTTGGTACACCTTGCTGGTTACGTTGGCCAGTTCACTGCTTGCGTTGATCGGCGGCTTGATGATTGCCGTCTTCGACGCCACGACGGGCCGACTGGGACACATGATCGTCAGGTTCGTACTCGAGTTTTTCAGAGGCGTACCGATCCTGGTATTGCTGTACTTTGGGTTCTATGTGCTTCCAGAGGCAGGCATCACGTTGTCAGGGATGGCGTTGGGCATAGGAGTTCTCGGGCTTGTCTACGCGGCGTTCTGCTCAGAGGTGTACCGTGGCAGTCTGCTCACCATTCCCCAAGGAATCCGTGATGCTTGCGTCGCTCTGGGTCTGAGTCCTTCAGTTGCATGGCGCAAGGTGCTGATTCCTCTGGCCGTGAGTCGCGCGGCTCCAGCCCTTCTGAACTACGTGCTGGTGCTGTTCAGGCAGTCATCCTTCCTGTTTGCTATCGGAGTGCCGGTCCTGTTGGGTCAGGCCCAGGTCTCTGGGTATCAGAGTTTTCGATACCTTGAACCTTTCACGCTGGCAGGCCTCTTCTACCTTGCTCTGAACCTGCCATTTGTCTATCTGCTCAACAAGTACAAGGCTGGAAATGCCTAGCTCGGCTTCTGAACCAGCGGTGCCTGCCATTGCCTTCGGCGGGGTTTCGAAATCTTTCGGTGACCTCACTGTCCTGAAGGCTCTGGATCTGGTCGTGGACCGAGGCGAGCGGGTCACGCTGATCGGCCCAAGCGGTTCCGGCAAGACGACGGTGCTTCGATTGGCCATGACACTGGAGAGGCCGACCGCTGGTGACATTCGAGTGTTCGGCGAGAGCATCGTGAACGATGCCAATGGAAGACCCCTGAAACCGTCAGAAGAAGCGCGCATTCGCAGGCGCTGTGGCATGGTTTTCCAGCAGTTCAACCTCTTTCCGCACTTGACCGTGCTCGACAACCTGCTGCTCGCACCGCGTTCAGTGCTGGGAATGTCGAAGACGCAGGCCACAGAACTCGCCATCGAGCATCTCAGGCTGGTCGGGCTCGAATCCAAAGCACATGCCTGGCCTGGGAGTCTTTCTGGCGGCCAGCAGCAGCGCATAGCAATCGCCCGAGCACTTGTCTTGCGGCCAGAGATTCTTCTGCTCGACGAGATTACCTCAGCACTGGACCCGGAACTTGTCGCTGAGGTGCTTGACGTTGTGCGGGAAATCGCCCGCACGGGCCGGACGACCATGTTGATCGTCACCCATGAGATGCGTTTCGCCCGCGAGGTGTCAGACCGGGTGGTTGTCTTCGACGCGGGTCATGTCGTCGAAGAAGGCACCGCTGAGCAGATCTTTCGTGAACCGACCTCTGAACGCACACGTGTGTTTCTGCGCTCCGTCCTTGAGCGATGACCCCCCTGCCATGTACACAGTATCGGAACTACTCCAAGCTCGAGCCGCAGATTGCGCCGATCGAATCTTCTGCGAATTCAACGGCACCAAGCTGACCTTCTCCGAATTGCTAAATGGCGTGCAGGAGATGGCCGGGGTACTTCACAGTGCAGGCGTTGTTCCTGGCTCACGTGTGGGCTACATGATGCCGTCTTCGCTTGAGCATATTCAACTCTACCTGGCGGCCTCATGGATTGGTGCCTGTGCCGTGCCGTTCAGCGTGCACCTGAAGTCGACAGGCCTGGAACTGCAGATCCTGAGCAGTCAGCCCAAAGTGATGGTCGCCAGCCGTGCTTTCGCGGCCCACTTGCTGAACGCCGTCAAGTGCTTGCCCACGCCACCCAGGCTGCTTTGGCTGGAGGATGGAGCGGTTGACCACCTGCAGACCACTGTGGCCCATGAATTGCGGTCGGGCAGCACGATACGCCATCCATCGCCAAGGAGCCTGGATGACCCCATCGCGATCTCCTACACCTCGGGTACCACCGGCGCACCCAAGGGCGTGATCATGTCCGAGCGCTTCTACTGGGTGGGCGCCAAGAATGCGGGGCTGCTGTCTGAGGCACACGCCGGTGACACCTACTTCATGTGGGAACCGTTCTTCCACGTAGCAGCCTGGATGACGATTCTTATGGGTCTGCAGCACGGCCTGCGGATCTACATGGTGGACCGCTTCAGCGCCTCTCGTTTATGGGACGAGATCGCGACGGCCCGGGCGACCAAATTTCATTACCTGGGGGGGTTGGTCAACATCATGCTGAGCCAGCCTGTTGTGGACGCAGAGCGCGACAACACTCTTTCGATTGCTTGGGGGGCCGCCTGCCCTGCTGACAGTTGGCGAAGGTTCGAGGAGCGTTTTGGTGTGAAGGTTCGCGAAGGGTATGGCATCAGCGAAGGTCAGAACTTCACACATGTGAACATGCAAGGTGTCATCGGTTCCATTGGACGGCCGGTGCCTGAATTTGAAAGCTGGATCGCCGATGAAAGTGGTCGGCCAGCGCCCGCGGGCACAGTGGGCGAAATCGTCTTGAAACCTCTGGTACCAGGGATCACGATGAGCGGCTACTTCGGCGAACCTCTCAAGACGCGCGAGGTGCTGCGAGACGATGGGTGTGTCTACACGGGCGACACGGGCTATCAGGACATTGATGGAAACTTCTTCTTCAAGGGTCGCAAGAAGGACGCCCTGCGGCGACGAGGAGAGAACATCTCGGCCTGGGAAGTCGAACGCGTGCTCAATCAAGCGCCTGGGGTCGAGGAATCCGCAGTTGTAGGAGTTGACTCGGCCGTTGGCGAGCAAGACATCCTGGCCATCGTCAAGTTCAAGGATGGAGCCCGTCCTGACCCCTTGGCGTTGCTTGAGTTTTGCAACGATCGACTGGCCTACTACCAAGTTCCACGGTACGTAAAGGTCGTGAGCGAATTTCCCCGCGGTCCTACACAGCGAATTCGCAAGGGCGAACTCGACACCAGTACCGAGCAAGCTTTCGACTGCGAGCGTGCTGGCTGGCGACCGAAACGAGACACCTCTGGAGGATGAAATGGGCACGCTGAAAGACTTTGATCACCATCCTGAAGATCTGCTCAGCGAGGTAGTGGACGGCATCCTTGTGCTGACCATCAACCGGCAAGCCCGCTACAACGCATGGACGTCTGCGCTACGGGATGCGATGGCCGTGCAATTGAACGCAGCCGATGCGAATCCTGAAATCCGGGGCGCCGTTCTGACAGGCGCAGGTGAAAGGGCCTTTTGCTCCGGACAAGAGCTCAGTGAATTGGAGGCCTTCACCAGCGGAGAGCGTATTGAGGCCTGGCTCAGCCGCTTGACGGTCTGTTACGACGCGGTACGAGGCTTCTCCAAACCTTTGGTTGCTGCAGTGAATGGCGTCGCAGCGGGGTCGGGCTTCCAGGTGACGCAGTTCTGTGACTACGTTGTGGCACACCCGGGAGTCCGTATGGGGCAAACGGAAGTGGCTTCTGGGCTACCGAGCGTATTTGGCACCTGGCTCATGTGGGAGCGAGTTGGTCGTCGGGCGGTCGAGCTTGCCCTGCAGGGCCGATTGATGATGATCGATGAAGCCAAGAGCCTGGGCTTCGTTCAAGAAGTCCTTGAGGCGCAGGACGTGCTAGCTGGTGCCCTTCGGGCCGCGCAACGGTTGTCTGAGCAACCTCGCGTGGCGTTCAGGCTGTCGAAACTGGCAAATCGCGACTTTGACCAAGACCGCTATGAAAGAGCCATGAGGATGGCCGGGGCCTACTACCGCGAGGCGTTTGATACCGGTGCTCCGCAGGCGCACATTCACAGCTTTTTCGAGAAACGAGCTGCCGCTGATCGGGCGATCAGCCAAGCTAGTCCCGGCTGAGATCCTGTCACACAACCCAATGATCAACGCCAAACTGCACAGCTCAAGGCAGTTGAGGCAACGAGCCCTCGTGGCTTTGTGAACGCTACCCGCCAAGCCGTGCGGCGCAGCCTGGGCCTGGGCTTTGCAGTGTCTATCGCTTCTTCATCGGCCCAATCCACGTCTCGGGTTGATCGGACTCTAGAACTACTTGCTACAGACTCCCTGGGGCAGCGCACGACCTCGTGCCAAGTCCAACGGGCTGTTTACGACGATGTTTGACGAGTTGATGGCAAGCCGGACGTGTTTGCCCTAGTTGTTTACGACTTCTCAAAGGCCTGCGTACAAATCGCCACGCCGGATCGCAAGCAAATTCGCGGGGTGCTGTTTACGACTGTATTTGGTCGGAACAGCCCACAGGGCCCCGCGCACGAAGGGCGCGGCAGGGGTCTCGGTTTGGGGGTGCGCTCACATCGCGTCAGCGATGTGAAGGCGCGCAGCGCCGGGCGCAAACCACAAGCCGCGCCGCGCCACTTAGGGGTTGATCGTGGGACTTTGGCTTCCTCGTCGATGGCACCTCGCGATTTGCTAAACGACCGAACTAGACTGATCTCGGTCATCCGGATCCATAGCTTGGGATGGCTG
>CAYSOD010000144.1:0-8598 GCA_964432385.1 uncultured Rubrivivax sp. | reverse complement strand
CCACCGTGACTTCCTTGCCCCGGCGCACCGCCTCCAGCAGCAGGTCCATGAGCACACTCTCGCTGCCCGTGCGGTAGATGGTCTGCTTGATGGCCAGCACCTGCGGGTCGGCCACCGCCTGCCTCAGAAATTCGACCACCGGCTCGAAACTCTCGAAGGGGTGGTGCAGCAGCAGGTCGCCGGCCTTCAGCCGCTCGAAGACGTTGGCTCCTCGGGGCCATTGCGCTTGCGGCCAGCCGGGCTCGAAAGGTGCAAACCGCAGCCCGTTGGCGGGTGCCTGGTCGATCAACTGGTTCAGCCGCACCAGGTTCACGGGCCCGTTCACTGGGTACAAGGCCTCGGGAGGCAGGGCGAACTGGCGCAACAGCAGGGCGGAGAGTTCTGGCGGGCAGGACCGCACCACCTCCAGGCGGATGGCCTGGCCATAGTGCCGCGTGGTCAGGCCGGTGCGCAAGGCCTGGCGCAGGTTGGTCATGTCGTCCTCGTCGACCTCCAGGTCGGAGTCGCGCGTGACGCGAAACTGCGAGAAAGCCTCCACCGTGCGGCCGGGGAGCAGTTCGCCCAGGTGGGCGCGGATCACGCTGGTCAGCAACACAAAGCCGTGCTCGCCAGGCGGCATCAGCCGGTCCGGTAAGCGGGTCACGCGCGGCAGCGAGCGCGGCACCTTCACGATGACGATGGCGCCGCCAGCCGCATGTACGTCGTCACCCGTCAGGCGCAGGATGAAGTTCAGGCTCTTGTTGGCCACCAGGGGAAAGGGGTGTGCCGGGTCCAGCGCCACAGGCACGAGCAGCGGCCGCACCTGGGCCTCAAAGTAGCGCGCCACCCAGCGGCGCTGCTCCTCATTGCGCTCGGCGTGGTTGAGGATCCGTATTCCCTTGCCCGCCAGCGCGGGCATCACCTCGTCGTTGAACACCCGGTACTGTTCGTCAATGAGCTCGTGGGCTTGGGCTGAGAGGTCGGCAAACTCCTGGCGGGTCTCGCCCTGCGCGCTCTGGCGCACGAGTTCCAGCCAGTCGGGGAAGCGCACCTCAAAGAATTCGTCCAGGTTGGACGACACGATGGTGATGTAGCGCAGGCGCTCCAGCAGCGGCACGTCGGTGCGCCGTGCCTGGGCCAGCACGCGCCGGTTAAAGGCCAGCAAGGAGGCTTCGCGGTCGATCATGGCATCAGTGCTGGGTTGAGGCGTCGGGGCGTGGGGCGTGTCATCGACGAAGCCCCTCTCACCTTAGCCCGCGCCTGTGACGGCTTTGTGACAGGGTTTGTGCAGGCCTTCAAGGCCGGAACGAACTTGAACAACCGTCGAGGCCAGACTGTCCTCATGGAAGACCCTCGCAAATGTCATGGAGTAGGGTGATCTGTCACAAAAGCTTCACGCGAGCCCCCTAGAGTGCCGTCCATTGCACCAAGACAGGCGGGAACCCGACGAACACAGCGCCAAGGTGCCACCTGATTCGTTCTTGCTCAACTCCCTGGAGACTTCCATGAAGCGTCAATTCCTCAAGACCCTGGCCGCCGCGGTCGTGGCGTCCCTGGCTTACAGCGGCGCCGCCCTGGCCGCAGACATCACGGGCGCGGGCGCCACCTTCCCCTTCCCGGTGTACGCGAAGTGGGCCGAGGCCTACAAGAAGGAGACCGGCACGGGCCTGAACTACCAATCGATCGGTTCGTCTGGCGGCATCCGCCAGATCCGTGCCAAGACGGTGACCTTCGGCGCCACCGATGCGCCGGTGTCCGGGCCCGACCTGGACAAGGACGGCATGGTGCAGTTCCCTGCCATCATCGGCGGCACCGTGCCCGTGCTCAACCTGGACGGCTTCAAGCCCGGCGAACTGCGCGTGAACGGCACCGTGCTTGCGGAAATGTTCATGGGCACCATCACCAAATGGAACGACCCCAAGTTCGCGGCGCTGAACCCGGGCAAGAGCCTGCCTGACCAGCTCATCACGGTGGTCCACCGCGCCGATGGCTCGGGCACCACCTTCAACTTCACCGACTACCTCACCGCCGTCAGCAAGGACTGGGCCGACAAGGTGGGCAAGGGCCCTGCGGTCAAGTGGCCAGCGGCCACCTCCGTGGGCGGCAAGGGCAACGAAGGTGTGGCCGCCAACGTCAACCGCATCAAGGGCTCCATCGGCTACGTCGAGTACGCCTACGTCAAGAAGAACAACATGAACTTCTTGCAGATGCAGAACGCCGACGGCCGCTACGTCAGCCCCGACGACCTGACCTTTGCCGCCGCCGCCGCTGGGGCTGACTGGTTCAGCGTGCCAGGCATGGGCGTGTCAATGGTCAACGCCAAGGGGCCGACCAGCTGGCCCATCTCCACCGCTTCCTTCATCCTGATGTACAAGGACCCGGACAACAAGGCTGCGTCCAACGAAGCGCTGAAGTTCTTCGACTGGGCCTTCAAGAACGGCAAGCAGATGGCGCTGGAGCTGGAGTACGTGCCCCTGCCCGACAAGCTGACGGCCGACATCCGCAGCCGCGTGTGGTCGCAGATCAAGCGCTGAACGCAGGCCCTGGCGCGCCAAGAGCACCATGATCGGTAACACGCCCCCGCAAGTCCCGCAGGCGCAAGCGCTCTCCGGGGCCGGGGGCGTCGGCCTTGTGCATACTCCCACCGCCGCAGCCGACATGGACGCTCCGACCCGCCCAATGACACCCTCCAGCCCCTCCACCGCAGGCGTGTCGGACTCCACGCTGAAGATCGCCCGCCGTCAGCGTTTTCAGGACGCCTTGTTCCACCGCCTGACGCAGGTGTTTTCCTTGCTGGTGCTGGCAGCCCTGATGGGCATCATCGTCTCGCTGCTGATCAACGCGGCGCCCACGTTCAAGAAATTCGGTTTCGAGTTCCTGTGGCGGGCCGAGTGGGACATCATCAACGAGGAGTTCGGTGCGCTCATTGCCATCGTGGGCACGGTCACCAGTGCCGGTATCGCCATGCTCATCGCGGTGCCGTTGGCCTTTGGCATCGCGCTGTTCCTCACCGAAACCTGCCCCGTGTGGCTGCGAAGGGGCCTGGGCACGGCCATTGAGTTGCTGGCGGCTGTGCCGTCCATCATCTACGGCATGTTCGGTCTATTCGTCTTTGCGCCGCTGTTTGCCGACTATTTCCAGGTGCCGGTGCAACAGGTGATGGCCGGCATGCCTCTCATCGGCTGGCTGTTTGGTGGCGCGCCCAATGGGCTGGGCATCCTGGCCGCGGGCATGATCCTGGCCTTCATGGTGCTGCCCTTCGTGGCCGCGGTGATGCGCGACGTCTTCGAGATCGTGCCGCCCATCCTGCGCGAATCGGCCTACGGGTTGGGATGCACCACCTGGGAGGTGGTGGGCAAGGTGGTGCTGCCCTACACGCAAAAAGGGGTCATCGGCGGCATCATGCTGGGCCTGGGGCGTGCCCTGGGCGAGACCATGGCCGTGACCTTCGTCATCGGCAATGCCAACCGCCTGCCCACCTCGCTGTTCTCACCCGGCACCTCGATCGCCTCCACGCTGGCCAACGAGTTCGGCGAGGCGGCGGACTTTCATCTCTCCACGCTGTTCGCGCTGGGTTTCCTCTTGTTCGTGATCACCTTCGTGGTGCTGTCGCTGGCCAAGATCCTCATCCTGCGTACTGAGAAGGGCAAAGGCCTGTGAGCATGAATCCTTCGCTGTACCGCAGGCGCCGCCTGTCCAACCGGGTGGGCTTGACGCTCTCCATGACGGCCATGGGCCTGGGCTTGGCCGTGCTGATGTGGATCCTGTTCGTGCTGTTCTACAACGGCCTGAGCGGCGTGGACCTGAACCTTTTCACCCAGGACACCCCCGCACCCGGCACCGAGGGCGGTGGCCTGCGCAACGCCATCGTCGGCAGCCTCATGATGCTCGGCCTGACCGTGCTCGTGTCCACGCCTGTGGGCATCCTGGCCGGTGTGTACCTGGCCGAGTACGGCGATACGAGCCGAACCGCGGAGTTCACGCGCTTCGTCACCGACATCATGCTGTCGGCCCCGTCCATCGTGCTGGGCCTTTTCGTCTACGCGATCGCGGTGGCCACCGTGGGCCACTTCTCTGGCTACGCAGGCAGCCTGGCGCTGTCGCTGATTGCCGTGCCGGTGGTGGTGCGCACCACCGAGAACATGCTGCGCCTGGTGCCGGGCAGCTTGCGCGAGGCCGCCTTTGCCCTGGGCGCGCCGCGCTGGAAGGTGGCCACCATGGTCACCCTGCGCGCGGCCCGCAGCGGGGTCATCACGGGCTTGCTGCTGGCCGTGGCACGCATCAGTGGCGAGACGGCGCCGCTGCTGTTCACGGCGCTCAACAACCAGTTCTTCAACGCCGACATGAGCAAGCCCATGGCCAACCTGCCGGTGGTGATCTTCCAGTTTGCGATGAGCCCGTACGACAACTGGATCCGGCTGGCCTGGGCGGGCGCCCTGCTCATCACCCTGGCCGTGCTGGTCATCAACATCGTGGCGCGTGTGTTCTTCCGCGACCGCACCACCTCTTGACGGCCCCAGGCACCGCCACAGACCCCACCGACCCAGCGAGCCATTCCATGCAAGCCGTCATCAACGACACCCAAGCCTCCACGCGCAACGCGCTGGAGGTGCGCAAGCTGAACTTCTTTTACGGCAAGTTTCAGGGCCTGAAGAACATCGACCTGGACATCGCCGAGAAGCGGGTCACCGCCTTCATCGGCCCGTCGGGCTGCGGCAAGTCCACCTTGCTGCGCACTTTCAACCGCATGTACAGCCTCTACCCTGGGCAGCGGGCCGAAGGTCAGATCAACTTCTATGGTGACAACATCCTCGACGACGGTCAGGACCTGAACTTGTTGCGCGCGCGCATCGGCATGGTGTTCCAGAAGCCCACGCCGTTTCCGATGTCGATCTACGACAACATCGCCTTCGGGGTGAAGCTCTACGAGACCCTGTCGCGCAGCGAGATGGACGACCGCGTGGAGTGGGCGCTGACCAAGGCCGCGCTGTGGAAGGAAGTCAAGGACAAGCTGGGGCAAAGCGGCCTGTCGCTGTCTGGCGGCCAGCAGCAGCGCCTGTGCATCGCCCGCAGCGTGGCCGTGAAGCCTTCCGTGCTGCTGCTGGACGAGCCCACCTCGGCGCTCGACCCGATCTCCACGGGCAAGATCGAGGAGTTGGTTCACGAACTCAAGAGCGACTACACCATCGCCATCGTCACCCACAACATGCAGCAGGCCGCCCGCTGCAGCGACTACACCGCCTACATGTACCTGGGCGACCTGATCGAGTTCGGCGAGACGAAGGAGATCTTCATGAAGCCCGAGCGCAAGGAAACCGAGGACTACATTACCGGTCGATTCGGTTGACGCGCTGCACCCTCTACAGGCTCAAGGACCCCCGATGCCCGATAAGCACCTTTCCACCCAGTTCGATGCCGAGTTGAGCGGCGTATCCACCCGCGTGCTGGAGATGGGGGGCCTGGTGGAAAGCCAGGTCTCGCGCGCCATTGCGGCCCTGGTGGCCATCGAGGCCGAACAGGCCGGTCAGGTGCTGCGCGACGAAGAGCGCGTCAACCGCATGGAGCTCGAGATCGATCGCGATCTGTCCGGCATCATCGCCCGCCGCCAGCCCACGGCGCGCGACCTGCGCCTGCTGATCGCCATCAGCAAGATCATCGCCAACCTCGAGCGCGTGGGTGACGAGGCGGCCCGCATCGGCCGTGTGGTGCAACGCCTGGCGGCCGTGGGCATGCCCGGCCGCCGCCTGCCTGTGGGCGACTTGCAATTCGAGTGCGATCTGGCCGTGGCGCAGCTGCGCAAGGCGTTGGACGCGTTTGCGCGGCTGGACACCCGCCTGGCGCTGGAAGTGCTCAAGCACGACGACCAGATCGACCAGGAGTTCGAAGGCATGATGCGCAAGCTCATCACCTACATGATGGAGGACCCGCGCACCATCTCTTCCAGCATCGACCTGGTGTTCGTGGCCAAAGCCGTGGAGCGGGTGGGCGACCATGCCAAGAACCTGGCCGAAGCGGTGATCTACATCGTCAAGGGCGCCGACGTCCGCCACGCCCCCATGGTGGACATCGAGTCCGCGGCCAAGTGAGGCGCGGCGTCGGCATGCAGGGGTTGGTCACATGACGGCGAGCCGCTTGCTGGTGGTGGAGGACGAGCCCGCCATCGCCGAGCTGATCGCCATCAACCTGCGGCACGCTGGTTTCACCGTCCACCATGCGGCCACGGCCGAGGCGGCACGTGAGGCCGTGGACCGTGAGCTGCCCGGTCTGGTGGTGCTGGACTGGATGCTGCCTGACCGCAGCGGCATCGCGTTGTGCCGCCAGTGGCGCAGCGAATCCCGCACGCGCGACCTGCCCGTGATCATGCTCACGGCGCGCGCCGAAGAGGCCGACCAGGTGCAGGGCCTGGAAGCGGGCGCTGATGACTACCTGGTCAAGCCGTTTTCGCCCCGCACCATGGTGGCCCGGGTGCGCGCGGTGCTGCGCCGGCGTTCGCCTCAGGCGCTGGATGACGCCGTGCAGGTGGGTCCGCTGAAGCTGGACCCGGCCACCCGGCGCGTCACATGCCATCCCGGGGGGCCGTCCGGCGCGCCGCTGGAGATCCGGCTGGGGCCCACCGAGTTCCGCCTGCTGCATTACCTGATGACCCACCCCGAGCGCGTGCACAGCCGCGCCCAACTGCTGGATCGTGTCTGGGGTGACCACGTGTTCATTGAAGAGCGCACCGTGGATGTCCACATCAAACGGCTGCGCGAGTCTTTGGCGGTGGCCGATTGCGCAGGTTTGGTCGAGACGGTACGCGGGGCGGGTTACCGGCTGGCCTTGCTGGCGCAGGCGACGCCCCAAGCGGTCGCGGGCTGAGGCAGCGGTTGCCCATGGAAGGTTTGGTCTCCGGCATCCTTGGCTTGGTGCTCTACGCCCTGGCCGGGTTGCTGGCCGGTGCAGGGGTGGACGCGCTGTTGGGGGCGGCAGGCCTGCTGGCTTGGGTGGGGGCTGTCCTGGGGGCCATGGGTTTCGTCATGCGAGACCGGCTGCGCGCGCGGCGCCTGCTGGACTGGCTGCGCGGCCCCCTGGACGTGCCTGCGCCCCGTCAAGCGGGGTTCTGGGGCGAGCTGGCCTACCGGGCTGAGCGGGCCCTGGTGCGGCGTGACGAGGCCACACAGCGCGAACGCGACAAGCGCGAGCAGTTCCTCTCGGCCATCGAAGCTTCGCCCAACGGTGTGCTGCTGCTGGATGCGCAAGACCAGATCGAGTGGTGCAACCGCGTGGCGGCCGATCACTTTGGCCTGGACCCCGTGCGCGACGTGCGCCAGCCCGTCACCAACCTCGTGCGCACCCCGGCCTTCGTCAGTTATCTGCAGGCCGGACAGTTTTCGCAGCCCGTGACCTATCCCAACTCGCGCTCACCGGGCACGCTGTCGGTTCTGGTCAAACCCTATGGCCCCGGCCTGAAGCTGGTGCTGTCGCAGGACATCACCGAGCGCGAGCGGGCCGAGGCCATGCGCCGCGACTTCGTGGCCAATGTCTCGCATGAGATCCGCACCCCGTTGACCGTGTTGTCAGGCTTTGTCGAGACCCTGGCCACGCTGACGCTGCGGCCTGACGAGCATCAGCGCGTGCTGCACATGATGGAACAGCAGACCGGCCGCATGCAGGCGCTGGTGGCCGATCTGCTCACCTTGGCGCAGCTGGAGGGCAGCCCGCGCCCTCAAGTAGACGCCTGGGTGGCGGTATCTGCGTTGCTGGAGCGCGCCCGCGCCGATGCCCAATCGCTGTCGGCCGGCCGGCACCAGATCACCCTGGCGCCCGCGCCCGCGGCCGAGGTGGCCGGTAACCTCACCGAGCTGCAAAGCGCGCTGGGCAATCTCGTCACCAATGCCGTGCGCTACACCCCAGCCGACGGCCGTATCGAGCTGCGGTGGACGGTGCGCGAGGATGGCAGTGGCCTTTTCGAGGTGCAGGATAACGGCCCGGGCATCGCCCGCGAACACCTGGCGCGCCTGACGGAGCGCTTCTACCGTGTGGACAGCGGCCGCTCGCGCGAGACCGGCGGCACCGGCCTGGGCCTGGCCATCGTCAAGCATGTGATCCAGCGCCACGGTGGCGAGATCCTCATCCAGTCAGAACCCGGCAAGGGCTCGGTGTTCTCCCTGACCCTGCCCCCCGCGCGGGTGCGGGCGCTGCCAGACCACCCTCCCGGCGCACAGCCATCCCTGA
Source organism: uncultured Rubrivivax sp. (assembly GCA_964432385.1). Taxonomy (GTDB): domain Bacteria; phylum Pseudomonadota; class Gammaproteobacteria; order Burkholderiales; family Burkholderiaceae_C; genus Rubrivivax. Next base: position 405 of record CAYSOD010000144.1, on the reverse strand, counting down.
GCGGGGTCGAGCCCGCGTCCATGTCGGTACCCGTGCCCACGCGCGAAGCGGAAATGAGCTGAGGCCGCGCCAGGACCATAATCCCGGCACTGTGTCCTCGCTGCATTGCCTCCTTCCGTGTCGTCCTGTCGGGCCTTGGCGAAAGCCAACCGCCTGACACACCCCTCTGAGCACCCGCAGGCAGCTGGCTGCTGCCTCGCGAGGTGATGGCCCCGGCACCTGCCCCTCCCGTGCGCTGTCGCAGGGTGGCCCCGGGTTCCGAGCTTCCATCGATGGATTTCCAGGACGCACCCATGCTGCTGATGATCGACAACTACGACAGCTTCACCTTCAACCTGGTGCAGTACTTCGCCGAACTCGGCGAGGACGTCCACGTGGTCCGCAACGACGAGATCACGCTCGACG
>CAYSOD010000143.1:0-8701 GCA_964432385.1 uncultured Rubrivivax sp. | reverse complement strand
GCGGGGAGATGGCTTCGCTGCGCTCGCCATGACGGTAGAGCTGCGCTCGCCATGATGTGCCCCGTCATTGCGAGGCCCCTCGGGCCGAAGCAATCTCTGCCCGACCTCCCTGCGGTCGAATCAATGGGACAATAGCCCTGTGAAGCAAGCCAGACCGCCGCTGGCGCGATCGGGGAAACCCGGCGCTGGAGGAAGGTCCGGACTGCACAGGGCAGCGCAGGAGCTAACGGCTCTCCACCGCGAGGTGAGGATCAGAGCAACAGAGACGAGTCGCGGCGGGGGAACCCGTCGCGGGTGAAACGGGCAATCTCTGCGCGCAGCAACACCAAGTAGGCCAGCGTTGATGTGGCTCCGCGGAGCTGGCGGGTAGGTGGCACCGAGCCGGTGGGGTGACCCCCGGCCCAGAGGAATGGCGGTCACGCCGGGGCGTCGCAAGACGCGCTGGCGCACAGAATCCGGCCTATCGGCCTGCTTCACACTATTGACACGACAGCGTGTGCGCGGCCTGCAACACACGCTCGACGAAGGACCAACCCACCATGCACCCCCAGGCCGCGACACTGTGGCGCGGCTCCCGTTGGACCCTGGCGTTGTTGCTGGCCGGGCTGAGTTCGCTCGGCCCCTTCGCCATCGACACCTATCTGCCCGCCTTCCCCGGCATGGCAGCCGATCTGTCGGCTTCAGCGGTGCAGATGCAGCAGACCTTGTCGACCTATCTGTTCGGCTTTGCGGTGATGAACCTGTTTCACGGCGCCCTGTCCGACAGCCTGGGGCGGCGCCCGGTGGTGCTGGTGGCCATGGGAGTGTTCACCATCGCCTCGGTGGGCTGCGCGCTGAGCCCCTCCATCGGCTGGCTGCTGTTCTGGCGCACCGTGCAGGGGCTGTCGGCCGGCGGCGGCATGGTGGTGGGGCGCGCCGTCATCCGGGACCTGTTCCCGCCCGCCCAGGCCCAGCGCGTGATGTCGCAGGTGACCATCTTTTTTGGTGTGGCCCCGGCGGTGGCGCCGCTGGTGGGAGGCTGGCTGTTTGTGCACCTGGGCTGGCCGTCGGTGTTCTGGTTCCTGGCCGGGGTGGGGTTGGTTCTGTGCGCGGTGATGTGGCGGCAGCTGCCGGAGTCGCTGCACACCAGCCAGCGTCAGCCCCTGAACCTGGCCCACCTGTTGCGCGGCTACTGGCAGATGGGCGCCAGCGCCCGCTTTCTGGCGCTGGCGCTGGCCAGCAGCCTACCCTTCAACGGCATGTTCCTGTATGTGCTGTCCGCACCTGTGTGGCTGGGTGAGCTGCTGAAGCTGGCACCCACCGAGTTCTTCTGGTTCTTCAGCCTCAGCGTGGCAGGCATCATGTCGGGTGCCTGGCTGAGCGGCCGCCTGGCCGGACGGATCCGCCCGGCGGCGCAGATCCGCTTGGGATTCCTCATCATGCTGGGCATCTCGGTGCTGAACGTGCTGCTGAGCGCAGTCTTGCCGCCGCACCCCGGGTGGGCGTTGTGGCCGGTGACGGTGTTCTCCTTCGGCTGGTCGGTGATGACGCCCTCGGTCACCTTGCTGCTGCTGGACCTGGTGCCTGAGCGGCGCGGCATGGCTTCTTCGGTGCAGTCCTTCATCTCCGCGGTGATGAACGGCCTGGTGGCGGGCGTGCTGGCGCCCCTGGTCATGCATTCGTCGCTGGGCCTGGCGCTGGCGTCGGCGGCCTTGATGCTGGTGGGCCTGCTGGCCTGGGCCTGGGCCAAGGGACGGCTGGATCCGGCCAAGATCTGAGAGCTTCTGAGAATTCCCCGCAAGCTTGGTGCGCCGGAACGCTGCACCGGCTCTGAGCCCGCCCAGGCCTGTGTCTCGCCCGCCTGGGCGCTACCGTGACACGGACCCTGGCGCTATGCGCTCGAGAGCCCGTGAGCTGCAGCGGGCACGGCCCCACAATGCGGCCCGTGCCCTCACCTGAACCCCTTGAACCCCTTGAACGCTCCGGACGCTTTGGACGGTTCGGACTGCTCGGACGGTTCGGACGGTTGGGACAGTGGGTCCGAAGGGTCATATCGACACTGGGTCATTCGCTGGCCTGGATCGGCTTGGTCACGGCCACCGTGGTGCTCGCTCTGGTGCTGGTGCCCGACTGGCGTGCACCCGCCGAGGATCGCCTGCTCGCCTGGCTGGAGCAGCGGTCCTTCGATGACCTCGTGATGGCGCCCGACCCCCAGGCGGCGGACCGCGCCACGGCCATCGACCCGTCTTCGCTGCCGCCAGAACAGGCGCGCATGGCGCGATGGCTCGCCAGCACCTACAAGGTGGCGCCCGAGCCGGTGGCGGCGCTGGTGCGTGAGGCCCACCTCGTGGGCCCCCGGCTGAAGCTGGAGCCCACCATGATCCTGGCTGTCATGGCCGCCGAGTCCAGCCTGCACCCCTACAGCCAGAGTGCGGCGGGCGCCCAGGGGCTCATGCAGGTGATGCCCAAGGTCCACGCGCGGCGCTTCGAGGAGCATGGCGGGCCGATGACCGCCTTTGACCCCCTGACCAACCTGCGCGTGGGCGCGCGGGTGCTGCATGACTGCGTGAAGCTCACGGGGGGGTCGGTCGAAGACGGTCTGCGCTTCTACCTCGGGGGCAGCCGGGTCGACGAAGCCCTGGCGGCGGAGTACCTTGGCAAGGTGAAGGCGTTGAAGGCGCGTTTGGAAGAGGCGGCCCTCACGGGCGCCGGGCCTGCCCGTCCGTGACGGCCGACATCCGGGCCGGCCATCCAACGCCGTTCAAGTCTGCGACGGATGCGCCGATATCGAGGCAGGACTTTGCCGCAATGACCACCTGCCGCCCTCGCTTCCTGCCCCACGCTCTGACGATTTCCCGGCCGAGCCGGTGCTCGCCCACGCACCTGCGCTTGTGTTCCCAAGCGCACCCGCACCCGAGAAGGCCGGTGTCGCTGAGCGCAGTGCTGGTGCTGCTGGGGCTGAGCTGCGCCATTGGGGCCGGGCCGGCGGGCGCATCCGACGCAGCACCGAAGCCTGCCGCGGCCGCGCCTGGGCCGACCACGTCGCCTACTGCGGCCACCGCAGTCGCACCGTTGCCTGCGGCCTCGTCGCCGCACACCGCCACCGGCATGCGGCCTCCGCGCCAGCTGCTGAGGGCCAACGCGCCCGCCGCGGCGGCCACTTCTGACCCGGCCCGCCCCGCTTCGGCACCCGGCGGTGGATCGGGAGCGGTCGACCCGCTGGACCGATTGCGTGACCGGCTGACGCGACAGCTGGGCGCCGAGCAGGGTGGCAAGACCGGCCGACGGGCCACCCCCGTGGTGCAGGTGGAGAACCAGGCGCCCGGGGAGTTCCGCATCCAGGCGCCTGCGGCGGGCGCGCGCGCGGCCGCTGGCCATGCAGGTCTCGCGGGGCATGCGTCCCCGGGCGCGAAGCAGCACGCCCAGCCCGGCGCCCCTGCCCCCCACCACGGGCCGCCGTGGGGTTACAGCGGCCCCCTGGGCCCGGAGGCCTGGTCTTCGCTGCACCCCTCCTTCTCGCTGTGCGGCAAGGGCCAGCGGCAAAGCCCTGTGGACATTCGCGACGGCCTGCCCGTGGACCTGGAGCCGGTGGAGTTCAACTACCGCCCGGGCTTCTTCTCGGTCACCGACAACGGCCATACTGTGCAGGTGCAAGTGGGCGGGGGCAATGCCATCGAGGTGGGTGCCCGCCGCTACGAGCTGACGGGTTTTCACTTCCACCTGCCTGGCGAGGAGCGGGTGGACGGGCGCTCGTTTGCCATGTCCATCCATCTGGTGCACCGTGATGCGCAGGGCCGGTTGGCCGTGGTGGGCCTGGTGGCCGAAGAAGGCCCCGAGCATCCTGCCGTGCAGTCAGTGTGGAACCACCTGCCGCTGGAGCGCGGAGAGTTCGTGGCCGCTTCGGTGGAATTCGACCCCGCCGCGCTGCTGCCCAGGCGGCGCGGCTACTACACCTACATGGGTTCGCTCACCACCCCGCCTTGCACCGAGGGCGTGCTGTGGATCGTGATGCAGCAGCCGATCCAGGTGTCACCCCAGCAGCTGGCCATCTTCGCCCGCCTGCACCCCATGAATGCCCGACCCATCCAGCCCCTGCAGGGCCGGGTCATCAAGCAGTCGCGCTGAGGCGGCCCTTCAGGGCCCGGTCGGCCGGCCCCTGGCCGCCCACAGCAGGGCGGGCCACAGCCACAGGCTCAGCAGCCAGCGGGCCAGCCGTCCCGCGCTCAAAGGCCGGGTTTCGTGCTGCGCCACCTTGACGAACAGCACCACGGCGCCCACCACCACGTACAGCATCAGTGCCGCGTAGACGCCCGCTCGCCAAGCGTAGCTGCCCCCCAGCAGGTCGCCCAACGCGCTACCGAGCAATGCGGCCAGCAGCACCGAGCCGGCCAGGGCCAGCCCGATACCCGCCAGTGCGTGGCGCAGGCGCCACAAGGGGTCGTTCTCGTTCATGGCGTGGGGTGGCAGTCCGGCGATCCCTCGTGCCCAGCGCGAGCACTTGCTACGACGCGGTGTGCGGGCATGACGGGAGCCGGCTTCATGCACCGATTGTGGCGCGCAGCCCCACGCCCCGCCGCCAACCGGGGTGTCCAGAGGGTGCCTTTCTCACAAACCAGTTTCATAGGGCGCTGCAAGTGCTTGGTTCTGAAAGATATTTTTGTCTCATACGAGTCCGAAGTATGTTCTAAGTGCTTGATTCCATTGAATTTTTTCTCATTCTTGCGTTGACCCCGGTCACTTGGGTGAGCTAAAGTGCGCTCAAGTGCAGGAAAGTGGGTTTTTGTGTCGGTCTTTGCATTCAAGGGTGGTCCGGTGCTCACGCTGGACGGGAAGGGGCGGATCACCGTCCCGGCCCGTTGGCGCGACGTGCTCGTGTCTGCTGTGCAGGGCCAGATGATGGTCAGCAAGAGCCACGTGCGCTGCCTGTCGCTGTTCCCCCGCCCCGTGTGGGACCAGTTCGAGACCCGGCTGAACGGCCTGCCGGCCTCGGCCGACGGGCTGCGCCGCCTGTACGTGGGCAGTGCCACCGAGGTGGCCATCGACGGCGCCTCCCGCGTGCTGCTGCCGCCCGAGCTGCGCGCCTGGGCCGGTCTGGAGCGCGAGGTGGTGTTCATGGGCCTGGGCAATCGCTTCGAGCTCTGGGACAAGGCCCGCTACGACGCCCACGAGGCGGCGGTCCTGGAGCAGGACATGAGTGCCCAGCTCGACACCCTGTTCATCGGGTGAGCACCTTGAGCGATGCGGGCGCCGCCTTGCAGCACACCACCGTCTTGCTCACCGAAGCCGTCGACGCCCTGGTGACGCGGGTGGAAGGCACTTACGTCGACGGTACTTTCGGCCGGGGCGGGCACAGCCGAGCCGTGCTGCAGCGTCTGGCCCCGCAAGGCCGTTTGGTGGCCTTTGACAAGGATCCCGAGGCCATTGCCGCCGCCCAGGCTGTAGAGGATCCGCGGTTCGCGATCGTGCACGACGGCTTCTCCACCATGGCCCAGGCCTTGGCCCGCATGGGCCTGCCGCACGTGGACGGCGTGCTGCTGGACCTGGGTGTGAGCAGCCCGCAGATCGACAACCCCGCGCGGGGTTTCAGCTTTCGCTTCGATGCGCCGCTGGACATGCGCATGGATACGACCCGCGGCGAGACCGCCGCGGACTTTCTGGCGCGCGCCGACGAGCGCCGCATCGCAGAGGTGATCAAGGACTATGGCGAAGAACGGTTTGCTGTTCCGGTTGCAAAGGCGCTTGTCGCTCGCCGCGAGAGCGGGAGCCCCGTTCGAACCACAGGCGAGCTGGCCGCGGTCGTGGCTCGTGCGGTCAAGACCCGAGAGCCGGGCCAGGACCCTGCAACGCGCACGTTTCAGGCTCTTCGGATTCTCGTCAACGCCGAGCTTGAAGAGCTCGAACAGGGGCTGACGGCCGCGTTGCAGCAACTGCGCCCGGGAGGGCGGCTGGCGGTGATCAGCTTTCATTCGCTGGAAGACCGCATCGTCAAGACCTTCATCGCGCGCGAAAGCCGCCAGGAGGTGGACCGCCGAGCCCCTTTCGCGCCCGAGCAGCCGGTGCGTCTGCGTGCGCTGGGGCGCATCCGGCCCGCCCCCGAGGAGGTGGCGGCCAACCCGCGGGCTCGCTCGGCGATCCTGCGCGTGGCCGAGCGCACCGAGGTCCCTTTCGACGCCGTGCCTTCGCGTCGCGAGCCTGAAGCGCGCAGGGCCGCGCCCAGGGGGCGCCGATGAGCCGGGTCGACGTGCTGCTGGTGGTGGCCTTGATCGGCAGCTGTTTGTTGCTGGTCAACACCGCCTACGAGACGCGCCGCCTGTTCTCGGCTATAGAGCGCGCCAAGGCCGAAGAGCGACAGCTCGACAGTGAATACAAGCGGCTGGAGGCCGAGCGCCAGGTGCAGTCCACCCACCTGCGGGTGGAACGCGTGGCCCGCGAGCGATTGCAGATGCGCACGGTGACGCCAGCCGTCACCCACTGGGTGAACGAGCGGCCCGGTGGGGCGCCCTCATCGGGCGCCGAAAACCGCGCGGCCCCGGGAGGCCGGCCGTGAAGCCCGCGATGCACTCGGGTGCTCGGCCCGTGAATTACGCCACCAGCCCACTGCTGGCCAGCAAGACCCCACCTTGGCGCTCGCGCTTTGTGCTGGTGATGGTGGCGCTGGCCTTTCTGGTGCTGGCCGGGCGGGCCGTCTACATCCAGGCCGTGGGCACGGACTTCTACGTGAAGCAGGGCGAGATGCGGTACACCAAGACGCTGGTGCTGCCGGCCAGCCGTGGGCGCATCCTGGATCGCCATGGCGTGGTGCTGGCCACCAGCGTGCCCGCGCCTTCGGTCTGGGCCATCCCCAAGGACTTCGAAGCCGACGTGGCGCAGCGCAAGGCCCTGTCCACGCTGCTGGGCATGACCCTGGAGGAATTGAAGGAGCGCACGGCCGGTGATGGCGAGTTCGCCTGGCTGCGCCGGCAGGTGGACGACGCGGTGTGGGCCGAGGTGAAGGCCCTGGGCATCAAAGGCGTGCATCGCCATGGCGAGTTCAAGCGCCGCTATCCGGAAGGCGAGGCGGCTGCCCACGTGGTGGGGTTCACTGACGTGGAGGAGGCAGGGCAGGAGGGGATCGAACTGGCCTTCCAGAAGGAGCTGCAGGGCAAGCCCGGCTCGCGCGGCGTGGTGCGTGACCGGCTCGGCCGCATCGTCGAGGACACGGGCGCGCGGCTGGAACCGGTCAACGGCCGCGATGTCACGCTGTCCATCGACAGCAAGGTCCAGTTCTTCGCCTGGCAGCGGGTGCGTGACGCCGTGGCGGCGCACGGTGCCAAGGCGGGCAGCGTGGTGGTGCTGGACGCCAAGTCGGGCGAGGTGCTGGCCCTGGCCAACTACCCCAGCTTCAACCCCAGCCAGCGCCAGAACTTGAGCGGTGCACAGCTGCGCAACCGAGCCCTGACCGACATCTTCGAGCCCGGCTCCACGATGAAGCCTTTCATCGCCGCCTGGGCCCTGGAGACCGGACGTGTGACGCCGCAGACACCCATCCAGACCGCGCCGGGCTCGATCACCATCACGGGCTCCACCATCAAGGATGCGCACCCTCACGGCGTGTTGTCGGTGGCCGAGGTGATCCAGAAGTCCAGCAACGTGGGCACGGTCAAGATGGCCATGCAGATGTCCCCGCGCGAGATGTGGGAGCTCTATGCCGGCGTGGGCTTCGGCCAGAAGCCTCAGTTGGACTTCCCCGGTGCGGTAACCGGCAAGCTGAGGCCCCACAAGACCTGGCGGCCCATCGAGCAGGCCACCATGAGCTATGGCTACGGTGTGTCGGCCTCGCTGTTCCAGCTGGCACGCGCTTACACCGTCTTTGCCCGCGATGGCGAGCTGATCCCGGTGTCGATGCTCAAGCGGCAGGAGCCGGTGGCCGGTCTGCGCGTCATCTCGCCGAAGACGGCGCAGGAGGTGCGCGAGATGCTGCGCATGGCCGCCGGCCCGGGAGGTACGGCGCAGAAGGCGCAGGCCATCGGCTACTCGGTGGGCGGCAAGACGGGCACGGCGCGCAAGCAGGAAGGCAAGGCCTACGTCTCGAACAAGTACCGGGCCTGGTTCGTGGGCCTGGCGCCGGTGAGCGACCCCCGCATCGTCGTGGCGGTGATGGTGGACGAGCCCAGCAACGGCGTGTTCTATGGCGGCGACGTCGCCGCCCCCGTGTTCAGCCAGGTGGTGCAGCAGACCTTGCGCATGATGGGCGTGCCCACCGACATCGAGGTCAAGCCGCAGATCGTGTTCCAGCCCGGCGCGGCTGAGGTGGAGAGCTTCTGATGCTGCGCCTGGGCTCCACGACAGCGGCTGCGAACTGGCTCCGGGCCCGGGGCGTGCGCGCCTTGCGCACCGACCACCGCCAGGTGCGGCCAGGAGACGCTTTCCTGGCGTGGCCGGGCCGCAGCCATGACGCGCGGCTGCATGCGGGTTCTGCCCTGCAGGCCGGGGCGGCTGCCTGCCTCGTGGAGGCGCAGGGTATGGATCCGGCCGCCTTACCTGCCGGTGACGAGCGCCTGGCCTGCATGGACGAACTCAAGCTTCAGGCGGGTGAGGTGGCTGGCGCCTTCCTCGGGCATCCCAGCCGGGCGCTGGAAGTGGTGGCCATCACCGGCACCAACGGCAAGACCTCCAGCACCTGGTGGGTGGCGCAGGCGCTGGCGGCCCTGCAGCGCCGCTGCGGTGTGGTGGGTACCCTGGG
>CAYSOD010000142.1:0-8704 GCA_964432385.1 uncultured Rubrivivax sp. | reverse complement strand
CAAGCCCACCGGCCCCACGCCCCGGCGCGATCTCGGGTCCATCGTCCGCGCCTGAACGGGAGTCCATGGCCCCTGCGCGGCATGGGACAAGCCCGGCCGCGGCCCCGTTCGGTGACACTGTTCGCATGCCCGAGAGATCCCGGCCCCACACCGGCCTGACCCAGACCGATGCGCCGGCAACGCCCTGCTGACCAACTTGCGATCGGACGGACATCCAAGGTAGTGCGTCAGGACGCCTTTCGTTCGGGACGGATGGAAGAAGCGGGCTGTGTACCGCGCCCGCGCGCGGGGTGGACGTCGAGGCTTTAGCGGGGAGCCAAGTCCCACCACGCCTGCGGGTCAAATCCGAGGCCAGGGCTGCTCGGCACCGCCATGTGACCGCCGACGATCGGCGGCGGCTCGCACACGTTCTCGGCGAACAGCCGGGCCGTGCCGATGCCGGCCGCGGCCATGTGCGGCGCGGTGAGCGCGGTGCAGTGGATGCCCAGGTACAGGCCGAGCGAGCTCTCGATGCTCGAGGTCACCGTGCAGCCAAAGCCCGCAGCGGCCGCGGCGCGCACGATCTCCAGCAGCTTGTCGGGGCCGCCCACACGCTGCGCCTTCAGCACGAAGAAGTCAGCCGCCTGGTGCAGGTGGGCCAGCTCGACGTCGCGCAAGGTGCGGATGCTGTCGTCCAGGGCGATGGGCACGCGCGTCTGGCGGCGCAGCTCGCCGTAGCGCGCCAGCGGGGTGCCGCGGGGCAGGGGCTCCTCGCAGTACTCGATGCCGAAGGGCTCCATGGCGCGCAGCTGCTCGGCCACCCAGTCCAGCGGCCAGCTCTCATTGGGGTCGATGCGGATGCGCACCGACGGCAGGGCCTCGCGGATGCAGCGCACACGGCGCAGGTCCAGCTCACGCTCCTGCGTGCACTTGACCTTGACGGTGTCCTGGCCGCGCGCGACGGCCTCGCGGGCCCGCTGCACGCAGCGCTGCGGGTCGCCGTCGTTGATGAGATCGTTGACCGGCACGCGCTGCGGCAGCGCGGCGCCGGGGCCCAGCAGGTAGGCCGCCAGCGGCTGCCCTGCGCCGGCCGCGCGCCAGGTGAGCACGGCGGTGGATATGCCGCAGCGGATGCGCGCCGGGCACTCGCGAAGCTCGACCTCGGCGAGGAACTGCGGGTCCAGCGGGTCGAGCCCGGTGACCAGCGCGCGGGCCTCCTCGGCGAACGCATCGGGGCTGTAGTCCACATGCGGAGGCAAGGCCGCCTCGCCCCAGCCCACAAGCCCGTCCGGGCCCTGCAGCCGGAAGATCACGCCGGTGCGGCGGTGCTGGGTGCCCTTGGACCAGCGGTAGGGCGTGTCCAGCGCCAGCCGGTAGGGCTTCATCTCGAGGACGGGTCGGGTCATGGCGCGGCGTCCTGCGGTGGGATTGGGCGGTGGGAATGGTGCGGTGAGAGTGGGCAGCGGCGGGGCAGGCCGCTCAGGGCCCGGCAGGCGGTGCCGGCTGCTCCACCAGGGCCATCAACCGCTCGGGCGGGAACTCCAGCGTCACCGGGTCATCAGCGCGCAGCGCCAGGGTGGGTGGCGCGAGCACGGCCACGCGCCGGCCCTGCGCCAGCTCCACCTCCAGGTGCTGCTGGCGCCCGGTGAAGATCACGCTGGCCAGGCGGCCTGCGAACCGGTTGGGCCCTGTGCCGTGCGGGCCGGGGTGAACGACGATGGCCTCGGGGCGGATGGCCACATGGCTGGGCGGCTGCGGCGCCTCGGCCACGTGCAGGGGGCCGTGCGCGGTGTCCACCTCCAGGCCGCGGCAGCGCTGCACCTCGAAGACCACGGCCGAACCCAGGAAGGTGGCACCGAAGAGGGTGCGCGGGCGCAGGTAGAGATCCTGCGGCGTGCCCGCCTCGACGATGCGGCCCGCATTCATGAGGGCGATGCGGTCCGACAGCATCAGCGCTTCCTCCTGGTCGTGCGTCACGTACAGCGCGGTCAGCCCCACCTGCTTGATCAACTGGCGCAGCTCCACGCGCATCTGCTCGCGCAGCTTCGCGTCTAGGTTGGACAGCGGCTCATCCAGCAGCATCACCGCGGTGCGGCGCACCAGCGCGCGAGCGATGGCCACGCGCTGCTGCTGCCCGCCCGACAGCTGCGTGGCGCTGCGCGAGGCCAGCTCCTGCAGCCCCACCATGCGCAGCGCCTCGTCCACCCGGGTGCGCACCTCCTGCCGCGGCAGGCGCGCGATCTCCAGCGGAAAGGCCACGTTCTGCTCCACCGTCATGTGCGGCCAGACGGCGTAGGACTGGAAGACCATCGAGATGTCGCGCTCGTGCGTCGGCACTTCCAGCCCGCGCGCGCCGTCGAAGACCGTCACGCCGCCGATGGCGATGGAGCCAGCCGAGGGCGACTCCAGCCCGGCCACGCTGCGCAAGGTGGAGGTCTTGCCGCAGCCGCTGGGGCCCAGCAGCGTGACGAACTCGCCGGCCGCCAGCGACACCCCGCACACCGAGGGCTGCGCCGCGCCCGGGTAGGTCAGCCACAGGTCCTTGCACTCAACCACGGGTCAGCCCTCCGGCGCGCGACTGCAGCCGCTGCCACACCACGGTGACCACGGTCATGGCCAGCACCAGCCACACGCCCACCGCGGCCGCCTTGCCGGGCTCGCCCCCGGCCCAGTAGCTCCACAGGTGCACGGCCACGGTCACATTGCCGTCGCCCTGCAGCAGCAGCGCGGTGGAAAGCTCACGCATCACGTGCGCCACCACCCATACCCAGGCCCCCGCCAGCGCAGGCATCAGCAGCGGCAGCACGATGCGCCGCAGGGTCGTCCCCGGCCCTGCGCCGCAGGCGCGCGCGGCCTCCTCCAGCTCGGGGTGCACCTGGATTAGCGAGGCCGTGGCCGCACGCGAGGTGAACGACAGGTACACCGTGACGTAGGCGATGACCAGGATCCAGGCGGTGCCGTACACCGGCATGAACGACAGGGTCAGGTAGACGTAGACCAGGGCCATGCCGACCATGGTGCCGGGAATGGCCAGCGGCACGAAGGCCAGGATGTCCAGCAGGCCCCTCAGCCGCGGCCCGAGCGCACGGCTGCGCAGCACCGACCAGGCCACCAGCAGCGCGATCGCGGTGACCAGCGTGGCGCTGAGCACCGACACCCAGACCGAGGTCCACGCCGCGCCCGCCGCGCGGGTGTTGCCGAGCACCGCGCGGTGCTGGGCCCAGCTGAGCTGGCCCAGCATCTCCAGGCTGGGCGGCGCCAGGTAGGGCGTGAGGCTGGTCCAGCACAGGATGCCCAGCGGCAGCAGCACCGCCAACACGAAGTACAGCGCCACCAACGCCAGGGCCAGAGGTCGCGCCCGCCCCAGCTTCATCTCGCGCGGCCTGAAGCCCTTGCCGCTGATGGTGACGAAGCGGCTGGACTGCCGCGTCAGGTGCCGGTAGGCCCAGGCCAGCGCCAGCAGCAGCACGAGGAAGGTCACGGCGATGGCTGCGATCTGGCCGTAGGCCGAGGTGCCACCCGACTGGTCGGTGGCAAGGTAGACGATGCGAGAGGACACCACGAAAAGGCCCACTGGCATACCCAGGATGCCCGGCACGTCGAACACCAGGAAGCCCACAATCAGCAGGTAGGCCGCCGCCGCCAGGATGGCCGGGGCCAGCATCGGGATGAAGATGCGCCGCACCACCTGGCTTGTGCGGGCGCCGCTGGTCATCGCGGCCTCCTCCAGCGCCGGATCCATGTTGCGGAAGGCATTGCCCAGGATCAGGTACACCGAGGGCACGAGCGCCAGGATCTCCACGAAGATCATGCCGCCCATCGAGTAGATGTTGAACGGCGCCGCCTCCAGGCCCAGGGTCTGCATCAGGGTGCGGTTGATGAAGCCCGTGCGCGGGCTGGCCAGCAGCGCCCAGCCCATGGCCAGCAGAAACGGCGGCAGCACCATGGGCAGCGCGATCATGACCCGCGCCGTGCGCTTCATGGGCAGGTCGGTGCGCTCCACCAGCCAGGCCAGCACCCCGCCCACCACCAGCGCCCCGACGGCGCAGCCGACGGCGAACTGCGCGGTCAGGCCCACCAGCCGGTAGAAGCCCGGGTCGCCATAGACGGTGCGGAACTGCACCAGCCCGAATCCCGGATCCAGCGGCAGCCCGGTGGGCTTGAAGCTGGCTACCAGCAGCAGCCCCAGCGGCACCGCCACCAGGTACAGCAGCAGCGCGAGCAATGCCCAGCCGGGCAACCGCGCCATCAGCGGCATGTGCCGGCGGGCCGGGGCGGCAGGCAGGGGGGGAGGAAGCGACGGCCGCGCAACAGCCGTCGCAGCAGCGCTCATCGGGCCGAACCGACGGCCTCGAGCAGGCGGTTGTAGTACTCGTTGAGGGCGCCCAGCTCGTCGGACTTCTCCGGCGGCCACTCCGAGACGCGCTTGCCGGCGATGAACTGGGCCGACTTGGTCTTCGGCGACAGCGGGTTGCCGCGGCCGGTGGCCTCTTCATAGGCCAGGGCGCCTTCGTCGCTGGCCAGCCACGAGACCAGCACCTTCGCGCCCTCGGTGTTGCGCGCGTTCTTGCTGATGCCAGAGTAGATGATGTGCATGGGCACCACGTCCAGCGCCCGCATCCTGACCGGGGCGCCGGCGTTGATGGGCGGCAGGGTCGAGTGGTAGAAGCCCACGGCCAGATCCACCTCGCCGGCGGCCACGGCCTGGGCCAGCGGGAAGGTCGACTTGAAGAGCATGGGCTTGAGCCGGATGAAGCGCTCGAGCTGGCGCCGGGCGGTGTCGGGCCCCTGCGTGGCGGCCAGCTGGGCGAAGGCCGCGGCGCGCACCCACGAGCCCATGCGGTTCGTCCACTTCGGGTCGAGCACCTCCTCCCAGGTCTTCGGGGCCTGCTCATCGCTGATCTTGCGGGTGTTCCACAGTACCACGTAGATGGACGCCGTGGTCGCCGTCATGAAGGCGTTGGGCGAGTAGGCCTTGGGCACGCCGATCTGCGCCCAGTTGACGCTCTCCAGGAAGCCGCGGCCATTGATCTGGCTGATGTGGTCGGCCCCGCCGGTCAGCAGGTCGGCGGTGTAGCCGCGGGCCTGCATCTCTTGCACCGTGCGCACCGCCAGCTCGTTGCCGCCGAGCAGGCGCACGTGCCGCACCTTGACGTTGGGGTACTTGCGGTTGAAGGCGGCCAGCACCTTGTCGATCTGCTCGGAGGGCGAGCTCTCGTACCAGACAACTGCGGGCTTCTTCTCGGCGGCCTTGGCCAGTTCGGCCAGGGGCTGCGCCTGCACGGCAACCGCCGGCATCGCAAGGGCGACCAGGCTGGCCAGGGCGGAGATCAGGGCTTTCATCGGGGGGCTCCTCGGAGGCGGTTCAGGGCGTCGCGGCGGGCCCGCCGCAGCAGGATGAGGCGGCGGGTGTCGTGGGCGAGACCGGGGCCTGCCCGTCATCGCAGCAGTTGCCGTCCAGGACGGGCGCGCTGACGCCGCTGTGCTCGCAGCAGCCGCCCTTCCACCAGCGGGCACCCTCGCCCGAGCAGTACTTGCCGTCGGCGCCCACCATGCGCATGAACATCGGGTGGTAGTGGCGGCAGACCTCGAGCTCGGTCTTCACCCAGTGCAGCGGGTCGCGGGCATAGTGGTCCCAGTACTGGCCGGGCATGTTGATGCCGGGCACGGCCGGGTTCCAGCTCTCGTCCAGCCAGAGGTCGGCGTTGCCGTACTTCGCGCACAGCTTGCGGATGGCCGGGTCGTCCAGCGCCAGCAGGCGGCCGTTCTCGATGATGTTCTCGTTGTCGCCCGAGCGCTCGGTGGTGTAGGTCGGGAAGTACAGGTGCAGGTGCCAGTGGCCCACCAGGTGGCCCATGCGAGCGGCCTCGCGCTCGGCCATCGACGAGATGATGGTGCCGAAGCCCATGTGGATGACGCCCGAGCGCACCCGCTCGTACAGGCAGTTGACGAAGCCCGAGGGGAAGTCCTTGCGCGGGCGGTGGATGTGGGGGTTGGTGCCGATCGAGGCCTCCCACCAGTGCATGATCCCCTTGCCCGGGAAGGTGGGGTACTGCAGGTCGCGGGTGCGCTCCATCACGTCGCGCAGCTTGTCGCCGAAGGCGCCGCCGGCATGGATCTTCGTGATGCGCGAGTTCTCCACCTCCAGCCGCGTCCAGTCGCATGGCGCGATGTGGTTGGTGGTGCCGGCGATCACGCCGCAGCCGTCCTCCTTGAAGGGGTGGAACATCCACGGCCGGCCGGTGACGTGGCCCGGCAGGTAGGTCTTGCCGAAGTGCTCGTTGCCGCGCCAGGTGGCAGCCGTGAGCTCGGGGTTGTAGAACTCGCGCCGCTCGTCCCAGTACTCGTCGTGGTTGGTGAACGAGATGTCGGTGCCCTCGGGGTCGGTGATGCGCGCCCGGCGCGCGGTGCGGATGCGGTCCCAGGTCCAGCGGTCGATGGCGTTGAGCACCTCGATGGGCATCGCGTGCGCCGGCGAGGCCAGGATCTCCGGGGTGATGAAGGGCATGCGCTGGATGCGGATGTAGCGCTCGGCCAGCACCGGGCCGCCATAGCCCATCAGGATCTTGTCGTACTGCTGCTTCTTCTCCTCCTCCTCCCACATGTCCATCCACTCGGCCAGTTCCTTGGTGCGGAACAGGTAGTAATCGACCTCGTCGGCGCCCACCCACTGCGGCACCGGGCCGCGGTCGATCCTGCGGATCTCGTAGCGGACCTTGTACTTCTCCAGGATCTTCTGGCAGGCCTGGATGACCACCTCGCTGTGCCAGTTGTCCACCCGCAGCAGCACGCGCTCGCCCTCCTTCAGGTCCCAGCAGGCGTTCAGGCCGTGGTTGTAGGGACGCTTCGCGACATGCTCCAGATAGGGCAGCAGCTGGTCCGCGCGGCTGATCTCCACGAAAGGCGGGCAGCGCGGCGGGCGCTGGCCCATCAGCGGGGGCGAGGGGTACTCCGGCAGTCCCTCAGGCAGGGAAACGGGGGGAGAGAGGGACAGGTCCGGGGAGGCGGAACCGGCGGAAGCCTTCATCAGCATGCGGTGCTCCTACGTGTCGCGGACGCAGCAAACAATGCATGCAATAGTGCCACAAATATGCCTGATGATGGCAAGTAAATCCTCTTCTTGCATGCAGAAATAGGCGGCGGTGGGCGCGGCAGCGGGCTCGCGCCTAACATCAACCCCTTCGCCAGCCGCCCCTCCCCTCACGCACCTGAGCCCATGCCTTCACGCATCGAGCACGTCACGGCCGAACTGCGGCGCATGGTCCTGTCCAGCGAACTCGCACCGGGACAGCGCGTGGTCGAGCTGGAGCTGGCCTCGCGGCTGGGGGTGTCGCGCACGCCGCTGCGGCTGGCCTTTGGCGAGCTGGAGCGGGAGGGCCTGTTCGAGCGGCTGCCCACGCGGGGCTTCCGGGTGCGCCGGGTCACCCTGGAGGAGGTGGCGCAGGCCATCGACGTGCGCGGCGTGCTGGAAGGCCTGGCCGCCCGCAGCGCGGCCGAGTCCGGCATGCCCGAGGAGGCAATGCAGGTGCTGCGCGACTGTGTCGCCGAAGGACGCGCGGTGCTCGCCGCCGCCGTGCACGACGGCAGCCTGGATACCCCGCGCTGGGTGGAGATGAACGTGCGCTTCCACGCCGCGCTGGTGCAGGCTGCCGCGAATCCGGTGCTGGCCGCCACGCTGGAGCAGGTCACCCGCACCCCCCTGGCCGCGCCCGGCGCCATCGCGCTGGGCGGCGTGCGCCCTGCCCTGGAGCTGGCCTTTCTGCAGCGCGCGCAGGCCGACCATGAGGACATCGTGCAGGCGCTGCAGGCGCGCGAGGGCGCCCGCGCCGAGGCGCTGCTGCGCGAGCACGCCCGGCGCAGCCGCGACAACAAGCGGGTGCTGATCCGCGCCGGCGCGGAACTCCCTCAGGGCGGCGCTGCCGTCAAGGCCGCCGAGCGGGCATCGGCCGCAACGGGGCAGCGCGCGAGACGCAGGTCCTGAGGGACGCTGCGGGGCTGCGGCACCCCGGGCCACGCACGCCTTGCGGGCGTGGCCGGAGTCGAAGTCGCCACGCAGACGCGCATGCGCAATTGCATGCCTGCCATGTCCGGGCGGGTCTGGAGTTTCCGGGGATGGCTGCCGCAACATGTCGGCAATCCATCCGTCGAAACCTCAACCTCAGACCTGCAAAGGTGCACCTCATGCGAACCCAGGAACCCTTGACGACCGATAAGCCCGCCGTCACACCGCCGTCGCGCCGGCAGTTCATCCGCCTGGCCGGGGGCGGCGCCGTGCTCGCCGCGACGGGCCTGGCGGCAGGTTGCAGCAGCGCCATGCCCGACGAGGCGGTGCGGGCGTGGAAGGATCCTGCGGCGCCGCAGGCTGATCCGAGGCGCTTCATGCTGGCGCATGCGCTGCTGGCGCCCAACCCGCACAACCGGCAGCCCTGGATCGCCGACCTGCGCCAGCCAGGCAAGATCCACCTGCTGTGCGACGGCGAACGGCTGCTGCCCGAGACCGACCCCTTCGGCCGGCAGATCCTGATCGGCTGCGGCGCCTTCCTCGAGCTGGCGGTCGTCGCGGCCGCGCAACGAGGCCTGGGCGTGCAGGTCGACTTGTTCCCCGACGGCCCACCCGCCGCCAACACCTTGCCCGCCGGCGCGCGGGTTGCCACGCTGACCCTGGGCGCAGATGGCAGCGCCAAGCCCGACCCGCTGTTCGCGCAGATTCCCCGCCGCCACACCC
>CAYSOD010000141.1:0-8706 GCA_964432385.1 uncultured Rubrivivax sp. | reverse complement strand
GGTCGGCGTGACTGCGCCAGTCGCGCACCCAGTGGATCTCTTCGCACACCTCCAGCAGGCCCATGGTCTCGCGGTCGCCGACCAGGATGCCGTGCACGGCCAGGCCCAGGTGGGCGCGCGCCTCGTCCAGGCGCTGCAGCGTGGAGGCCACGCAGCCGAATTCGCCGTCGCTGACGATCAGCAGGTCGGCGCTGCCCCAGGTGCTGCCGTGCACCAGGTCCACGGCGCGCTCGATGGGGGTTTGCACGTCGGTGCCGCCGTCAAAGCCCTGGCCCATCAGGTCCAGCAGCGCCTCCAGGCCGCCGTGGCCGGCCAGGTCGCGCTCCAGCAGTTCACCTGGGCCGCCAAAGGCGATCAGCCGGCAACCCCGACCACTGGCGCGCGCCGCGCGCACGGCGGCGATCGCCACCGCCTTGGCGATCTGCTCGGGCGCACCGCGCATGGAGCCCGAGGTGTCCAAACAAAGAATGAATGGGCCGTGGGCCCGCGGCTCAGGCGGGGCGCTGTGCAGGCCGCCGCGCGATGCGGCGCTGGGGTCGGGCCTCCAGTCCGTCAGCACCGCCTGGCTGTCGTGCGCGAGCAGCCGTCCTTCGGCATGACGTGCGCGCCACAGGCGCCGACCGATGGGGTGGCGCAGCAGCGCGGCTTCGGCCGGCAGCATGCGGGCCAGGTCGGCCGCGAAGCGGATGCCGGTGAGCTCACCTGGCGCGCCGGGGATGCGCGTCTCTTCGGCCCGCAACGGGGCACGTTGCGGAGTGTCGCGCTGCTGCGGTGCACGGCGCGGCGGGGCGAATGGTCGAGCGGCACTGCGGCCCAGCCGGTCCAGCAGCGCCACCACCGCGGGCAACTCGCCCAGGCGGTCCGCGGCTTGACGCGCGGCCTGCCACTCGCGTGAGCGCAGTTGGCCCCGCAAGGCGTCCCAGCGCAGGTGGGCGCCGTCGGCCAGGTCGCGCAGCAGGGCGAGTTCGTCCTCCAGGCCGGCGGTGTCGATGCGCCAGGCCTCACGGAACTCAGCCACCGCCTGCGCCACGGCCTGCGCCCGGCTCAGACGGGGCTGCAGGTCAGGTATGCGGTCCAGGTGCCACAGCAGCGTGCGCAGCACCTGCTCGGCCAAGGTCGGCACGCCGCGCGCCAGGGAGGGCAGTTGGAGTTCGCCCACGATGGCGCGCAGTGCAGCGCAGACGTCGGTCTCGCCGAAGTGAGCATGTGCTTCTGGCACGGTGCCCAGTTCCAGGGCTTGGAGCCAGTGTCGGCCATGGTCCAGCCGATCTTCCCGCGTACCGGCCGCGGTGATCAGCACCGGCAACCAGACCGAGCGGGGCAGGGGTTCAAGCTGGTGGTACGGGCGGTCGAAGCGGTTGGTGGCTTCAACTTGAAGAACCTGGGCGGGGGCGCTGGCAGGCTCTGCACCGACGGCTGGCCGGGCCGTCGAGTTCTCAGCTTGCTGGGGGTTGGGAGCGTCCAGTGTCTGGGCCAAGACGCTGTCGCCAGAGGCCTGATGCGGCTTCACCAGCGTACCCCCGTTCGTGGCCCCAGGGCGTCAGGCCACGCTGGCCCAGGCCACGGCGGCGGGCACGGCATCAGTGCTGCCGTCGGCTGCTTCGTCCACCGGCAACTGAGCGAAGCCCTCGCGCGTTGCTGCCAGGCGCTGGGCCCAGCCGGCCAGCTGCGCAAGGGCAGTGTCGTGGCGCTGCAGCGCCTGCGACTTCAGATCCTGCGGCATCCACAGCCGCGTGGACAGGCGTTGCGCCAGATCGTCACGCGCGGCCTGCACCTCGGCCGCCCAGGCGCTGAGCTCGGCCTCGATCTGCGCCACCTGCGCCACGCGGGCTTCGATGTGGCGCCGGCCCCAGCGCTTGCGCAGACGCTCCTCCAGCCGGCTGGAGACGATGCGCTGCAGGCCGGCCTCGCCATCGCTCTGTGCCTGCAGGCCGATGGCGCGCGCCAGCGCCAACTTGCCGGCACCGTCGTCCGGGCCGCCGCTGCCCTCGGCGGGCGTCTGCTGCTCGATGCCCAGCTGCTTCTCGAAGGCCTCCACGGCGTGCTCCAGCCAGGGGGCGGCCGTTGGCGGGGCTTGGAGGGCCTCGTCCACGAACCACTGCTGCAGCGGCGGCAGGTCGCGCGGCTGGGCACTGGCCACGTAGGGGGCCAACCAGAGGTCCAGCACGTCCAGACTCGGGCGTTGCTCGGAAGCGGCCGCCGTCTGGGCCAAGTGCACGAACTGGCGCCAGCGCCGGTCAGACATGACGAGCTGGCGCTGGCCCAACCAGGCGCGCAGGGCGTGGCAGGCTTCGATGAAGTCCTCGCTCAAGGTGACCCGCGAAGCGGCCTCGACCACCGCGGCCCGTTCTCCCGCGTTCAGCGGGTCGAGGTCAGCTTCGATGGCGGGCTCAGCCTCACCCGCGGTGGGGGATCCCAGTCCCAGCAGCGCAGCGAAGGCCGCATCGCCCACCGGTGCCACGGGCACGCGCACCAAAAACCGGTCGTGGAAGGCCTGCAGCGCCTCGTCGCTGGGCACCTCGTTGCTGGCCGCCACCACCGAGATCAGCGGTGCCTTGAGGCGCTGCGTGCCGTTGTCGAACTCGCGCTCGTTCAAGAGGGTGAGCAGCGCATTGAGGATGGCCGAGTTGGCCTTGAACACCTCGTCGAGGAAGGCGATGCCGGCCGTGGGCAGAAAGCCCTCGGTCAGGCGCTCGTAGCGGTCGTGCTCCAGCGCCTTGAGCGAGAGCGGGCCGAAGAGCTCCTCGGGCGTGGAAAAGCGCGTCAGCAGGCGCTCGAAGTAGCGTGCGCCGTCAAAGGCTCGGTGCAAGCGCCGAGCCAGCGCACTCTTGGCGGTGCCGGGCGGGCCGATGAGCAGCACATGCTCGCCTGCCAGTGCGGCCAGCAGCGCCAGCCGCACGGCGGCGTCGCGCTCCAGCAGGCCGTTGCCAAGCAGCTTCAGCAGCGCCTGCAGGCGCGTTGGCGAGGGCAGGGCAGTGGTCATGGGCGGCGGGCCCGCAAGAGAGCTCAGAACAGGTGCTGCGCTAAGAAGGCGAGCGACCGGCCATGGGCCAACGCGGCACTGGGTGCGTGGTACGACTCTCGTGACCAGCAGTTGAAGCCGTGGTGGGCGTCGCCATACACGTGCACCTCGGCGGCCTTGCCCGCAAACGCCTGGCGCACCGACTCCACCGCGCTCAGAGGGATGTTGGCGTCGTGCTCAGCGTAGTGAAACTGCGTGGGGCAGGTGATGGCCGCTGCGCGCTCCAGTTGGGTGTGGATGCCGCCGCCGTAGTAAGGCACAGCGGCATCGACACCGGCGGTGGCCGCCGCCAGGTAGGCCAGTCGGCCGCCCATGCAGTAGCCGATGGCGCCCACCTTGCTGCCGGCCACTTCGGGCCGGGCCCGCAGCGCCTGCACGGCCGACCTGATGTCTGCCAGCGCGTCTTCCGGGCGATACGCCTTCATAAGCGAAAAGGCCCGCTGCCAGTCGTCGCCCGCGTAGCTCAGCTCCACCCGCGGCGCGTCACGCCAGAAGCAGTCCGGTGCCAGCACCACAAAGCCATCCAGCGCGTACTGCTCGGCCACCGCGCGGATGTGCTCGTTGACGCCGAAGATCTCCTGGAACAACACCAGGCCTGGGCCGTGCCCGGCAGGCGGCAGGGCCAGGTAGCCGGCAAAGCCGGGCGCGATGGTGATCCATTCGGTCTTGACGGGCGTGGTCACGGTTCGGCTCCTTCGGGTAGCGTGGATCTGCGCAACTTGTGGCGGGCAGTGGTCGTGCGAACGGGGTGTGTTGGATGGCGGACGCTCGACGGGCGTGCTTGGGTGTGAGTCCTGCGCGTGGTCAGCGGCTCGCGAGCAACCATACGTTTCAATACGTGCGCCCGCCGCGGTATTGCGCGTGCTGCCGTCTGTGCAGCGTACCTGACTGCGCCATCGCCGCAAAGGACGAGGCCGCATGGGCGTGTGAAATGGCCAGCCCGAGGGCATCGGCCGCGTCCTTGCCCGGCAGGCCGGGCAACTGCAGCAGGCGCTTGACCATCTCCTGCACCTGCGATTTGTTGGCCAGGCCATGGCCGACGATGGCCTTCTTCATCTGCAGCGCGGTGTACTCCGCCACCGGCAGCCCGCCAGACACCAGCGCCGCCAGCGCCGCCCCGCGTGCCTGGCCCAGCAGCAGCGTGCTCTGAGGGTTGACGTTGACAAAGACGATTTCTGCCGAGGCGCACTGTGGCTCGTAGCGCTGCACCACCTCGCGCACGCCCTCGAAGATGATCTTCAGCCGCCCCGGCAGGTCTCCCCGGGGCGCTTCCAGCGTGCTGATGGTGCCGCTGGCCACATAGGCCAGCCTGGAGCCTTCCGCATCGATGACGCCAAACCCGGTCTTCTGCAGGCCGGGGTCGATGCCGAGGATGCGGGTGGCGTTCAAGGGCAGACCTTCAATGCCGGAAGTGCCGGACCCCCGTGAAGACCATGGCCACGCCCCGCTCGTCAGCCGCCGCAATCACCTCGGCGTCGCGCATCGAGCCGCCGGGCTGGATGACGCAGGCCGCGCCGTGGTCCACCACCACGTCCAATCCGTCGCGGAAGGGGAAGAAGGCGTCGCTGGCCACGGCTGAGCCTTTCAGGGACAGCCCCGCGTTGCCGGCCTTGATCGAGGCGATGCGCGCGGAGTCGATGCGGCTCATCTGGCCCGCGCCCACGCCCAGCGTCATGCCGCCGCCGCAGAAGACGATGGCGTTGCTCTTGACGTACTTGGCCACCGTCCAGGCGAAGAGCAGGTCGTCCAGTTGCGCCTCGGTGGGCTTGAGCCGGGTGGGAAAGCTCAAGTCCTCGCGCCGCAGCACCCGGTTGTCGGCGGTCTGCAGCAGCAGGCCCGAGCCCACCCGCTTGGCGTCCATCATGTTGCGGCCGTTGGCCCAGTCGGTGGTGCCGCCCGGAGGAAGGGCGATCTGCAGCAGCCGCACGTTGGCCTTGGCTTTGAACACTTCCAAGGCCTGGTCAGTGAAGGCCGGGGCCATCAGCACCTCGACGAACTGCTTGGACACGGCCGCGGCGGCCTCGCCATCCACCGGGCGGTTGAAGGCGATGATGCCGCCAAAGGCCGAGGTGGGGTCGGTCTGGAAGGCCTTGCTGTAGGCCTCGAGCGGGGTGGCACCCAGCGCCACGCCGCAGGGGTTGGCATGCTTGACGATGACGCAGGCGCTGGCTTCGAAACTCTTGACGCACTCCCAGGCGGCGTCCGCGTCCGCGATGTTGTTGTAGCTGAGCTCCTTGCCCTGCAGTTGCTGCGCCACCGCCAGTGAACCCGGCGCGGGGTAGAGATCGCGGTAGAAGGCGGCCTGCTGGTGCGGGTTCTCGCCATAGCGCAGATCCTGCACCTTGACGAAGCGGCCATTGCTCTGGGCCGGGAACAGGCTGCGCGTGCCGTCGGGTTGCAGCGCCGAGAGGTAGTCGCTGATGGCCGCGTCGTAATTGCTGATGCGGTTGAAGGCCGCCACGGCGAGTGCAAAGCGGGTGGCCTGCTGCGTGGCGCCGTGCGCGCGCAGTTCGCCCAGGACGCCCGCGTACTGGGAAGCGTCAGTCAGCACCGTCACGTCCTTCCAGTTCTTGGCCGCGCTGCGCACCATGGCCGGCCCGCCGATGTCGATGTTCTCGATGGCGTCTTCCAGCGTGCAGCCGGCCTTGCCGACAGTCTGCTCGAAGGGGTAGAGGTTCACGCACAGGATGTCGATCGTGCCGATGCCGTGCTGCTGCAGGGCCTGCACGTGGGCGGGCAGGTCGCGCCGGGCCAGCAGGCCGCCGTGCACCATCGGGTGCAGTGTCTTCACCCGTCCATCCAGCATCTCGGGAAAGCCTGTCAGTTCGGCCACCTCGGTCACGGGAAGGCCGGCCTCGGCCAGCAGCTTGGCGGTGCCTCCGGTGGACACCAGGCGGATACCGAGTACGTTCAGTTCCCGGGCGAAGTCGACGATGCCGGTTTTGTCGGAGACCGAGAGGAGGGCGGTGAGCGGGGTGGCTGGGGTGGTCATGGACTGAAGTCAATACGTGGGTGCGTGTCGGTGGTGGCTGGAAGAGTGGTGGAGCGGGTGGTCGAGGGCTTGGGAGGGCTGTGAGTGGCTGTGAGGGGGATGTCTGCGCAAAGCGCCGTCTCGTCCGGAACCCGCGGACCCTGCCGACCCGCCTCAGGACGCGAGCCCGTGGTCCAGCAACTTGCGCCGCAGGGTGTTGCGGTTGATGCCCAGCCACTCGGCTGCACGGCTCTGATTGCCCTCGGCCTGGGCCATCACCACCTCCAGCAGGGGTTTTTCCACGGCGGCCATGATCATGTCGTGCACACCCTGCGGCGGCTCACCGTTCAGGTCCTGGAAGTACTGTTGCAGGGTCCTGCGGATGCAGGTGTCGATGTCCTGGCGGCTCATGGTGTGGCGGGCTGTGGTCGGTTGACGGGAGGTGAGCGGCCTTGCGCTGCGGCGTCTGGTGGGCCGGTCAGGCCAGCTTGCGCAAGCGCTCTTCGTTGGCGGCGATGGGCAAGGTCAGGGCTGAGGCGTGCGCCGCCGTGGTTGTGGGGGGCAAGCCTTCAGCTGAGGCCAGCGGCCAGCGGGCGTGCTCATTCGCCAACTGGCACAAGAACTCATCGACGGCTCGCACCTGGGCCTGGGAGCTTTCCAGCGCATTCATGGTCTGGCGGAAGTCCTCGCCGCCCGGCAAGCCGCGCACCGCCCAGCCGATGTGCTTGCGCGCGGTGCGAACACCGGCCAGTTCTCCGTACAGGCCGTAGTGGTCCTGCAGATGCTCCAGCAGCCAGCCGCGCACGTCCAGCGTGGCCGGGGTGGGCAGCAGTGTGCCCGTGTCCAGGAAGTGTGCGATCTCGCTGAAGATCCAGGGCCGCCCTTGCGCGGCGCGGCCGATCATCAGCGCATCGGCCTGGGTGTGGTGCAGCACCGCCTGGGCCTTGGCAGGAGAGTCAATGTCACCGTTGGCCACCACCGGAATACGCAGCGCGGCCTTCACCGCGGCGATGGTGTCGTACTCGGCCAGTCCCGTGTAGCCCTGCTCGCGTGTGCGCCCGTGGACGGTGACCAGGGCCACGCCAGCGCTCTCCGCTGCCCGGGCCAGCGCTACGGCGTTGCGCTCGCTGGCGCAACGACCGGTGCGCATCTTCAGCGTCACGGGCACGTTCAAGGGAGCACAAGCTGCCACCACGGCGTCGACGATACGCAGCGCCAGGGGCTCGTTGCTCATCAACGCCGAGCCGGCCCAGACGTTGCAGACTTTCTTGGCCGGGCATCCCATGTTGAGGTCGATCACCTGCGCGCCGCGGTCGATGTTGTAGCGTGCTGCTTCGGCCATCTCGGTTGGGTCCACGCCCGCGATCTGAACGGCAATGGGGGCCGTTTCGCCATCGTGATTGGCCCGGCGCGAGGTCTTGAGGCTCGACCACAACTCCCGCTTGGAGGTGACCATCTCGCTGACCGCATACCCGGCGCCCAGGCGCTTACACAGCATGCGAAAGGGTCGGTCCGTCACCCCGGCCATGGGGGCCACAAACAGCCGGTTGGGCAACACCACCGGGCCCAGACGCAAAGGCGCTGTGGCGGGCGAAGCTTGCGCGGGCAGTCGGGGCAAGGGCGGCGTGGGACGGTGCGAAGACATGGGCAGGGGGCTCGCCCTGTGCGAAGGGGCAACGTCGCACTGCGGTGCGATCATCATTTTTGGAGACAGTGAGCGTGGCCGCGAGCTTGGCTGCTCAAAAAAGAGGCACGAGTATAGCCAGCGGACCTCCGAGGCCGAAGGGGTGGCTTCTATGATCGGGCGGTGATGGAAGCCTGGATGCACGCGCTGCTCGCCACCTTGGCCCTGCCCAAGTTCGGATTGACCACCGTCTTCGTGGTGGCCTTTGTCTCGGCCACGCTCCTGCCCATGGGCAGTGAGCCGGCTGTTTTCGGGCTGGTCAAGCTCAACCCCGAGCTGTTTTGGCCGGCCGTGGTGGTGGCCACCCTGGGCAACACCGGCGGTGGCGCGCTGAGCTGGTGGATGGGCCTGGGGGCGGAAAAGGCGTACGAAGTAGTGTCCAAGCGCAAGCCCACCGAAGCCAAGGCCCTGGCGTGGTTGCAGCGCTTCGGGCCCAAGGCCTGTCTGCTGAGCTGGCTGCCGGTGGTGGGCGATCCGCTTTGCGCGGTGGCCGGGTGGCTGCGCATGCCTTTCTGGCCTTGCGTGGTCTACATGGCCGTCGGCAAGTTCGCGCGCTACGTCACCATGACGGCGGCCTTGCTGTGGGTGTTTCCGGGGCAGTTCCAGCCCTGAGCACGGGGTCGTCACAATCGGTGTCTTGACGCTGCTTGTTCGCAGCGCCGGACCACACGACGAGCTCTGAAGATGACCCTGGCCTCCACGCCCGCCTACGACGATCTCTTTGCACTGAACCGCCGGCTGCACCACCTGGGCCACCTGGGCTCCATCGCGGGCTGGGACCAGGCTGCCAACATGCCCCCCAAGGGCAACGACGCCCGTGCCGCCGCACTGGCCGAGTTGCAGGGGCTCATGCACCGCATGCGCACCGAGGCTTCATTGCGCGACAAGATCACGCAAGCCGCACAGGAGCCGCTGGATGATCTGCAGCGCGCCAACCTGCGCGAGATCGAGCGGGCCTGGCGGATGTCCAACGCCTTGCCAGCCTCGCTGGTGGAGCGCCGGGCCCTGGCCACCTCACGCTGCGAGCAC
>CAYSOD010000140.1:0-8729 GCA_964432385.1 uncultured Rubrivivax sp. | reverse complement strand
CAGCAGATGTGCGCCATCGGCCGCGCGCTGATGGCCAACCCCAAGATGGTGCTGCTGGACGAGCCCTCCATGGGCTTGGCGCCGCAGATCGTGGAAGAGGTGTTCGAGATCGTGAAGGATCTCAACACCAAGGAGCAGGTGACCTTCCTGCTGGCCGAGCAGAACACCAACATGGCGCTGCGCTACGCTGACTACGGCTACATCCTGGAAAACGGCCGTATCGTCATGGACGGCGAGGCCAAGGCCCTGCGCGAGAACGAGGACGTCAAGGAGTTCTACCTCGGCATGGGCGGCGGCGACCGCAAGAGCTTCAAGGACGTCAAGAGCTACAAGCGCCGCAAGCGCTGGCTGGCCTGAGAACACGCGGCCCGTCACCTCAGCACAGCGTTCGTGCCGCCGTGAACCAGGAGTCCTGGGGCTTCGCCCCGCCGCCCTTCAAGGCCGAGGAAGCCTTGCAGCGACTGCGCCGGGATCTGCGCGAGCTGGGCCTGAGCGAGCGCACCGGCGTGTTCGAGCGCCGGGGCGTGGCCATGGCCAGAGCCTCGGTGCAGGATGACTGCATCGCCGCCGCCACCGTGCGCCGGCCCTCCAGAAACAGCCCCGAGTGGCAGGAGCGCGTCTTGAAGAGCGGCACTGATGTGCGCGACTTCACGCAGCACTTGAAGAAACAGCTCGCCTTGTGGAGCGACCGAGATGACTGAGCAGAACCAAGCCACCCTCGAACCGTTGGAAAGGCGCGACCCCGCGATTCGCGAGGCCGATCTCCTGGCGGCCCTGCCGGGTGTAGTGCGTACCGCGCAACAGGTACCCGGCATGGCCGAACTGCTCGCCGGCGTGGAGCCGTCGGCCGTGTGCACGCGGTCTGCGCTGGCCTCGCTGCCGGTGCTGCGCAAGCCCGAGCTGCTGGAGCGCCAGAAGGCCCTGCGTGCGGCTGAGCCCTTCGACCCGTTTGGCGGCTATTCCGCCATCGGTTGGCGGGCCCTGCGCGGCTTGAGCGGTGCCCGACGTGTGTACCAGTCGCCCGGCCCCATCTACGAGCCGGAGGGCACGAGGGCCGATTACTGGCGTGTTGCACGGGCCCTGCGAGCGGCGGGCTTCGAGGCCGGCGATCTGGTGCATAACAGCTTCAGTTACCACCTGACGCCTGGGGCCTGGATGATGGAAAGCGGCGCCCAGGCCCTGGGCTGCACCGTCTTCCCCGGCGGCGTGGGCAACACCGAGCTGCAGTTACAGGCCATGGCCGACCTGCGGCCGGACGCCTACTGCGGCACGCCGAGCTTCCTGCGCATCCTGCTGGAGAAGGCGGCCGAGACGGGCCTGACGCTGCCCTCGTTGAAGAAGGCCCTGGTCAGCGGAGAAGCCTTTCCGCCTTCGTTTCGCGACTGGCTCCAGGAGCGGGGCATCCAGGGCTACCAGGCCTATGCGACGGCGGACGTCGGCCTGATCGCCTACGAGACTTTTGCACGCCAGGGGCTGGTGATCGACGAAGGGGTGCTGGTGGAGATCGTGCGCCCAGGCACAGGCGACCCCGTGCCCGAAGGTGAGGTGGGCGAGGTCGCGGTCACCGTGCTGCACCCCGAGTACCCGCTGGTGCGCTTTGGCACAGGGGATCTGTCGGCCGTGCTGCCGGGCCCCTGCCCCACCGGCCGCACCAACGGCCGCATCAAAGGCTGGATGGGCCGGGCCGACCAGACCGCCAAGGTCCGCGGCATGTTCGTGCACCCCAGCCAGGTGGCCGGGGTGCGGCGGCGCCAGGCGGGCATCGGCCGCGCCCGGTTGGTGGTGGAAGGCGAGATGGCCAACGACCGCATGACCCTGCGCGCAGAGGTGAGCGGGCCCGTGAACGGCCTGGGCGAGGCCGTGGCAGCCACCGTCCGCGAGGTGACCAAGTTGCGCTGCGATGTCGAGCTGGTAGCCCCGGGTTCCCTGCCCAACGATGGCAAGGTCATCGAGGACGCACGCACCTACAAATAGCCGGCCGAATGCCCACCGAATGCCGACCAAGCGCCCACTGGATGGCGATAGAACACCCCGTCCTCGATCGCCTGACGTGTAACTTGCGGACAGCACCCTGCCCTTGACCTGGAGCAAGCACCTGAAGTGGTGACCTTCGGCAAGGGCTTTCGATCAGCACTACCATGCGGCCCCTCTGAATCCACCAACCGGAGTCTTGAGCATGAAGAAGTTGTTCGCCGCACTGGCCGCCGTCACCCTGGCGGGGTCCGCCTGGGCGGCTTACCCCGAGAAGCCCGTCACCATCGTGGTGCCGTTTGCCGCGGGAGGCCCCACTGACAAGGTGGCGCGTGACTTGGGGGTGGTGCTGAGCAAGCACCTCAACAACCAGACCGTCATCATCGAGAACGTCGGCGGCGCCGGCGGCACCCTGGGTGCGGCCAAGGTCGCCAAGGCGGCTCCTGACGGCTACACGCTGCTGCTGCACCACATCGGCATGGCCACCTCGCCGGCCCTGTACCGCAAGATGCCCTACGACACGCTGGGTGACTTCGAGTACCTGGGCATGGTCAACGACGTGCCCATGACCATCGTCGGCCGGCCCACCCTGCCCGCCAAGAGCATGCCCGAACTGGCCAAGTGGCTGGAGGCCAACAAGGGCAAGATCAACCTGGCCAACGCGGGCCTGGGCGCGGCGTCGCACCTGTGCGGCCTGCTGTTCCAGCAAAGCCTGAAGATCGACATGACCACCGTGCCGTACAAGGGTACGGGCCCCGCCATGACCGACCTGATGGGCGGGCAGGTGGACGTCATGTGCGACCAGACCACCAACACCTCGGCCCAGATCGAGGCCGGCAAGGTGATCGGTTACGCCGTGACCACCACCAAGCGGCTCAGCACGCCGGCCCTGGCCAAGCTGCCCACCCTGGACGAGTCTGGCATGAAGGGCTTCAACGTCAGCATCTGGCACGGCATGTACGCCCCCAAGGGTACGCCCAAGCCCATCCAGGACCAGCTGAACGCCGCCCTGCGCAAGTCCCTGGCCGACCCCGAGTTCATCAAGCGCCAGGAAGCCCTGGGCGCCGTGGTGATTACCGACAACCGGCTGGGCCAGGCCGAGCACAAGCGCTTCGTGGAGGCCGAGATCAATAAGTGGGGCCCGGTCATCAAGGCCGCAGGCCAGTACGCCGACTGAGCTCGGGCACCGAACGAAATGGACAAGCCGGCCCGCGGGCCGGCTTTTTCATTGGGGGGCTGACCGCAGCCGCGGCATCGCGAAACCGCAAAGGTCCGTCTCTGCGCGCGGACACCTCAACCGGTGATGCGCAGCGGGATCGTCACCGGCCCGTCGTTGACGAGGTGCACCTGCATGTCTGCGCCGAAACGCCCGCTGGCCACCTGGGGGTGTCGCTCGTGGGCCAGGTGCAGCACCTGTTCGTAAAGAACCTCGCCCAGTGCGGGCGGCGCCGCAGCCGTGAAGCTCGGCCGGTTGCCGCCTCGGGTATCGGCCGCGAGGGTGAACTGCGACACGATCAACAGGCCCCCGGCCACCTCGGCCACGCTGCGGTTCATCTTGCCGGCTTGGTCGGCGAAGACGCGAAGCTTGAGCACCTTGTCGACAAACCGGACGGCCACCGCAGCCGTGTCATCGGGCTCCGCGCACACCAGCACCAACAGGCCGTGGCCGATGGCGCCCACGGTCTGCCCGGCGATATCAACGCGGGCCTCGCGCACCCGCTGCAGCAAGCCGATCACGTCAGATCAGGTCCTTGGGGTCATCGAAGTGCGCTTCCACGTCCATGGGCAGCAGCTGAATGGTGGCGCGCAGCCCGGGCACAGCGCTCATCAAGGCCTGCTCCACCGAGGTACGCAGGGCTGCGGCCCGCCCGAGGGTCCAGGCCGAAGGCATGTGCATGTGCAGGTCCACGAACCGCCGCTGCCCGGCCCGCCGGGTGGTGACGTGATCAAAGCGGATGGCCTGATGGCGAAAGACCTCCAGCGTCTTCTCGATCTCGGCGCGTACCTCGGGCTCGACGGCACGGTCCATCAAGCCATCGGCGGACCTCCGTACCAGCGAGCCTCCCTCGCGCAGGATGTTCAGCGCCAGCAGGATGGCCACTGCCGGGTCGAGCCACAGCCAGCCCGTGAACTTCACCGCCAAGATGCCCACCACCACGCCAGCAGACGTCCAGACGTCGGTGATGAGGTGCCGCGCATCGGCCTCCAGTGCTATGGAGCGGTGCTCGCGCGCCTTGCGCAGCATGGCAAAGGCCAGCGCGCCGTTGAGCACCGAACTGCCCACCGACAGCGCCAGACCCAGCCCGACGTCTTCCAAAGGCTGCGGATCCAGCAGGCGGTGTCCCGCCGCCCAGATGATGGCCAGGGCGGCCACCACAATCAATACACCTTCGAAGCCGCTGGAGAAGTACTCGGCCTTGTGGTGTCCATAAGGGTGGTCGGCATCGGGGGGCTGGTCGGCCACGATCACCATGGTCAGCGCGAACATCGCGCCGGCCAAGTTGACGAGGGATTCCAGAGCGTCCGACAGCAGACTGACCGAGTCGGTCACCCACCAGGCGCCGGTCTTCAGCGCGATGGTGGCGACCGCCACCGCTATGGAGAGCTTCAGGTAAGAACGGACCTGCATGGGACCTGCATGGTCCGTAGCGCTAGGCGAGCGTGACGCGCGCGAACTTGCGCTTGCCTACCTGCACGACAAAGGTGCCGGCCGGCAGCTTCAGCCCACGGTCACTCACCACCGAGCCATCCACGCGCACACCGCCTTGGTCCACCAGGCGCAGGGCCTCGGTGGTGGAAGGGGCCAGCCCTGCCTGCTTCAGCAGCGCACCGATCCCCAAGGGCGCGCCCGACAAGCTCACCTCGGGAATGACATCGGGCACGCCACCGGCCGCGCGGTTCTGGAAGTCCTGCTCCGCCGCATCGGCCGCGGCCATGCCGTGGAAGCGGGCGGTGATCTCGCGCGCCAGCATGACCTTGACCTCCTTGGGGCTGCGCCCGGCCTCCACCTCGGCCTTCAGCGCCGCGATCTCGGCCTCGGAGCGGAAGCTCAGCAAGGTATACCAGCGCCACATGAGGGTGTCACTGATGGACAGGACCTTGGCGAACATCGTGTTTGCAGGTTCGGTGATGCCGATGTAGTTGTTCTTGCTCTTGCTCATCTTCTCGACGCCGTCGAGACCTTCGAGCAAAGGCATGGTGAGGATGCACTGCGGCTCCTGGCCGTACTCGCCCTGCAGCACACGGCCCACCAGCAGATTGAACTTCTGGTCGGTGCCGCCAAGCTCCAGGTCGGACTTCAGCGCCACCGAGTCGTAGCCCTGCATCAGGGGGTACAGGAACTCGTGCACCGAGATGGGTGTGCCTTCCTTGAAGCGGCGCGAGAAGTCGTCGCGCTCCATCATGCGCGCCACGGTGTAGCGCGAGGCCAGAGAAATCATGCCGCGCGCGCCCAGCGGGTCACTCCACTCACTGTTCCAGCGCACTTCGGCCCGGTCCATGTCGATCACCAGACCCACCTGATCAAAGTAGGTCTTGGCGTTGGCCTCAATCTGCTCGCGCGTGAGCGGCGGGCGCGTGCTATTGCGGCCTGATGGATCGCCGATCATGGTGGTGAAGTCGCCGATCAGCGGGATCACCACATGCCCCAAGTCCTGCAACTGGCGCATCTTGTTGAGCACCACCGTATGGCCCAAGTGCAGGTCGGGGGCCGTGGGGTCCATACCGAACTTGATGCGCAGCGGCACGCCCGTGGCCTGCGAGCGGGCCAGCTTCTTCACCCAATCGGCTTGCGGCAGCAGTTCCTCGCAGCCCCGCAAGGACACCGACAGGGCATGCCGAACCTGCTCATCCACGGGCTGGGGGGGGTCCTGAGGCGCGACGGAAGAAGGGGCAGGCTGCGACATGGCACGGCGGACAAGGGGTTTTGGGGCCTTGCGCGGGCAGTCGGTTGCTATACTGAGCCGCACTCGGAAAGCAGGTGAATGGCCCATAAGAGGCTCGTCCTGCAGAACCGCTTCATTCTAGGCGACGGCCCCAGTGGGCCCAGCCGTCCCGAGGCGGTCCTCCGGGTTCTGAATGCGACATCGTGGCCTGCTCATGGGTGGGCAAGGCACCGTTTTCTGGCAAGGGTTTTCTTGGATCTCCTCGAGCGTTACGGCCAAGCCGCCGCCCTCTTCAAGGCAAGACACTCCAAGACGGTCACGCTGGCAGCCGCAGGCTTGTTCGGCGGGCTGGGTGCGGTGGCGTTTGCCGTGGCGCCGCTCGCGCCCGATGCGGCCTTGCTGCCGGTGCAGACGGTGTCCGAAAGCGTGGCCACCGCCGAGATTGGTCCTCAGCTCGAGGCCTTGGCCGAACATGACCTGGAACTGCACTTCAGCGAGGTCACCCGTGCAGGCTCGTCCATGGACGCCACGCTGCGCCGCTTGGGGATCGCGGACCCGGCCACGCTGGCCGCTCTGCGACAGGAGACACAGCTGCGCCGTGCCATCGACGGGCGGGCGGGCCGACTGGTGCAAAGCCGGGTGGGCGCGCGGGGCGAGCTGCTGGAGCTGGTCGTGCGCATGCCGGCAGAAAGCTCAGAGTCAGCGCCCACTCACTTCACTCGCCTGACGGTCAAGCCCGAGGGCAGTCGCCTGAGCGTGCGCAGCAAGCTGGTCCCGCTGGAAACACAGACGCGCCTGGCCAGCGGCACGATCCGCACTTCGCTGTTTGCTGCCACGGACGAAGCCCGCATCCCGGATCCGGTGGCCACGCAGATGGCCGAGATCTTCTCGGGTGACATCGACTTCCACCGTGAACTGCGCAAGGGCGACACTTTCAGCATCGTCTACGAGGCCCTGACGGCCGACGGCGAGCCTGTGCCGTGGAATCAAGGGGCCGGCCGGGTGCTGGCCGCCGAGTTCATCAATGGCGGCAAGACCCATCAAGCCCTGTGGTTCGAATCCGGCGGCAAGGGGTCGTACTTCGACCCGAGCGGCCGCAGCAGAAAACGTGCCTTTCTGGCCAGCCCCATGGAGTTCTCTCGGGTGACCTCCGGGTTCGCAATGAGGATGCACCCCATCCTGCAGCGCATGAAGGCCCACCTGGGCGTGGACTACGCCGCGCCCACCGGCACGCCCGTCCGTGTGGTCGGTGACGGCGTGGTGGACTTTGCGGGCTGGCAGAACGGCTACGGCAACGTGGTACACGTGCGCCATGGCGGTGACCGACTGACGGTGTACGCCCACCTCAGCCGAATCGATGTGCGCAAGGGCCAGCGCGTGGACCAAGGCCAGCGCCTGGGCGCCGTGGGCGCTACCGGGTGGGCCACGGGTCCGCACCTGCATTTCGAGTTCAGGGTCGGTGGCGTGCACCAGGATCCGCTGAAGGTGGCCAAGGCTTCGGAAAGCGTGCCCTTGGACCCGGCCGCACGGCCGCGCTTCGCCGAGTGGGCCCGCACCGCACAGGGCAAGCTGGACATGGCCGAAACCGTCGGCTCACGCCCCGTCTTCGAATAAGCCCAGCTGCTGCACAGCCGGCATGGCGCTGTTCATCGGCCTGATGTCGGGCACCTCGCTCGATGGGGTCGATGGTGTTCTGGCCCGCTGGGACGGGCCGCGCCCGCAGGTATTGGCGCATGTCCACCGGCACTTCAGCCCCGATGCGCGCGCTGAACTGCTGGCGCTGAACGCGCCGGGCAACAACGAGCTTCACCGTGCCGCACTGGCCTCCAACGAGGTGTCTCGCCGGTATGCCGAGGTGGTGGCGCTGTTGCTGGCCTCCGCACAGGTGTGCGCCGCAGACATCACCGCCATCGGTGCCCACGGTCAGACCGTGCGGCACCGGCCGCTGGAGTTCGACGGCACGGGCTACACGGTGCAACTGATCAACGGTGCCTTGCTGGCTGAACTCACGGGCATTGCCACGGTGTGCGATCTGCGCAGCCGCGACGTGGCCGCGGGCGGCCAGGGTGCGCCCCTGGTGCCAGCGTTCCACGCCGGCTTGTTTTCAAGCGCCGGAAAGAGCGTGGCCGTGCTGAACATTGGCGGCATCGCCAACCTCACCCTGCTGCCGGCACAGGGGCTGGTCAGCGGCTTTGATTGCGGGCCCGGCAACGCCTTGATGGACGGTTGGTGCGAGCGCCACACTGGGCGGACCTTCGACGACGCAGGGCGCTGGGCTGCCACGGGCCGGGTGGACGCAGCCTTGCTGGACCAGTTGCTCCAAGAGCCCTTCTTCAGCAAGCCGCCCCCCAAGAGCACAGGACGTGATCTGCTGCACCTGGCCTGGGTGGAGCGGGCGATCGCGGCATGCCCGGGGGCGCATGATCAGACGGAATCTGGGCTGCGGCCCGAAGACGTGCAGGCCACACTCGCCGAACTCACCGCGGGCTGCGCCGCTACAGCGATAGAGCGTTACGCCCCGGGAACGGCCACGTTGCTCGTATGCGGAGGCGGCGCCTTCAACCAGCACCTCATGGAGCGGCTGGAGGCCCTGCTGCCGGGGGTGGCGGTGTCCACCACCGAGAAAGAAGGCGTGCCGGCCGATCAGGTGGAGGCGCTGGCCTTCGCTTGGTTGGCACGGGCCTTCGTGGAGCGACAGCCGGGCAATCTGCCGGCGGTCACCGGAGCCCGGGGGCCCCGCGTCCTGGGGGCGTGGTACCCGGGCTGAGCTGTCGGATCAGGCTCAGACCGAGAAGGACGAGCCACACCCGCAGGTGGTGGTGGCGTTCGGGTTCTTGATGACGAACTGCGCGCCCTGCAGGTCTTCCTTGTAGT
>CAYSOD010000139.1:0-8747 GCA_964432385.1 uncultured Rubrivivax sp. | reverse complement strand
ACCTGGTGGCGCCGCGCGGCCGGGTCCAGGGTGTCGGCCGGCGCGTCGTCCCCGGCATGCTCCATGTAATGGCCCAGCCAGCGCGCCCGGGCCAGCGCAGCCTCTCCCGCAGGGCGCCGCACCGCCTCGTAGGCAGCCAGAGCATCGCCCACCTGCGCATGCTGGCGCAGCGCATCGGCCAGCGACACGGCGTCCTCGGCGGCCTTGGTCACGCCAAAGCCCAGGTGCGGGCGCGCCACGAAGGCGGCATCGCCGAGCAGCGCCACGCCATCACGCTGAAGCTGGGGTGAGGCCAAGTCGAAGATGGGCTGGAAGAAGGGCTGCACCGTGGCCTCCAGCACCTCGGCGAACTGCGGCGCGAGCAGGCGCCTCGCGTCCTGCCGCATGGCCGCTACATGGCGGGCCGACACCTTGTGCGGTGGGATGCCTTGCGGGTGGTGCACACCGTCGTCGTCGGTCATCAGGTCGTCGAGCATGGGGCCCAAGGGCACGGGCCGGTACCACACGAAGTTGTAGGCCCGCCGGCCGGGGGCGGTGTCGTGGTCGGCGCCAGCCACGGGGTAGCCGATGATCTGCTCGCGCGGCGGCACGCAAAAACCGAAAAAAGGAAACAGTGTCTGGCGGGTGAAAGGCGACAGCCTGGATTCCTCGGCCACACCGCGCCAGGCGATGTAGCCCGCGTAGCGGGGCTGGGCCTGCGGCCACAGGCGCTGGCGCTGCGTGGAGCGGATGCCATCGGCCGCCACCAGCACGTCGGCGTGCCAGGCCCGGCCAGCGCAATCAGTTTCGAGCCCCCCCCTCGTCCGAAGCACGGACTGCACAGCACAGCCCAGGTGGTAACGCTCGTCAGGAAAGGCCCGGCGCAGCATTTCGTACAGCCGGCTCCAGGAGGTCAGCACCTGGGGCATGTCCAGGCGGTCCAGCGTCTGGCCGTCCTGCCCCAGCATGACCCGCCCCGGCACCTCCACGCCCAAGGTGGCCTCGGCCGGCACGCCACAGCGGCGCAGGGCCCGCACCAACGCGTCGTGGGTGACGATGCCCGCGCCCCGGCCGCTCAGCGAGTTGGCAGCCTTTTCCAGCACCTGCACCTCATGGCCGTCGCGCAGGAGCATGTTGGCGGCGAACAAGCCACCCAGGGACCCCCCCGCCACCACGATGCGTGCCATGGCGCCAGGGCCTCAGAAGATCGTGGTCACGTGCAGCGTCAGGCGCTCACGGGCAAAGCCGCAGCGGCCGGCTGTGCGTTTCCTGCGGCGCCCGCCATGGCGTCCCAGGCCTGCTTCTCTGCCACAGGGTAGTTGAGCTCCACCATCACGCCGTTCGGGTCGTCCAGGAACACCTGGTGCAGGCCCACGCCAGGCACGGTGCGCTCGCGCCAGCCCACGCCAGCGGCGCGCAGCCGCGCCATCATGGCGGGCAGGTCGGTCGCGAAGAAAGCCACATGGTCCACGGCGCCGCTGCCCTTCAGGCTGGCCTCGTCGCGGTCTCCCAGATAGGCCTGCAGACCTGAGGGGTCTTGGCGGTCCAGGCCGATCACATGCACAGCGGCATTGGCGTACGTGGAGGTGGGCCCCTGGTACAGCCACAGGCCGGGGAAGGGGAAGTCAGGCCGTGGGCCCACTTCCAGACCCAGCAGGTCCACATAGAAAGCCCGCGTGGCGTCGATGTCCAGCGTACGGATCGAAAAATGGTTGAGCGACAGCGTCATGGTGCGGCCTTTCGGCGGGGAGCTTGGCGCGCCGCCTTGGGCGCAGCGCGCGAGCGAGGTGCAGCACCCGTAGCCGCAGGCGAGGCCCCTGTGGGAGGCGACCCTGCAGGCGCTGGCGGAGAGGACATCTTGGCCAGCACGTCAAAGACCGCCGCGGTGTCATGCAGGCCGTGGCCCAGGCCCATGGCTGCGTCGTACAGCGGCACGGTGGCGGCGAACAGCGGCGCAGGCACGCCGTTGGCGCGCAAGGCGTCGCCAATGAGCTTCATGTCCTTCTGCCACACGGCAATCTTCATGGTCGCCTCTTTCCAGCCCTCGTTCTCCATCAGCGGGCCGCGCACCTGCAACATGCGCGAGCCCCCGGCCCCACCGGCCAGCACCTTCACCGCGTCCGACGGACGGATGCCCCAGCGTTGCCCCAGCAGCAGGGCTTCGGCCGTGGACACGTTGTGGATGGCCACCAGCAGGTTGGCCATCAGCTTCATCTTCATGCCGTTGCCGAAGGCACCGAGGTTGAACTGCTCGCGCGAGAAGCCCTCAAACACCGGTTGCATGCGCCGGATGGCCGCAGCCGGCCCGCTGGCGTAGACGGTCAAGTCCTTGCGCACGGCCTGGGCGCCCGTGCCTGAAAGCGGGCAGTCCAGCAGCGTCACGCCGGCGCGGGCCAACACGTCGCGCGCTGCGCGCTTGTCGGCGATGTCCAGCGTGCTCGTCTCAGCGATCACCAACCCCTTGACGCCAGCGGCGGCGATGCGGCCGGCCACGTCCTGCAGCGCTGCCGCACTGGGCAATGAGGCGACCATGAAGTCCACCGACCGGGCGAGTTCCGCCGCGTCTTTGCACACCCGGCCCCCGGCAGCGCGATGCCTTGCCCGGGCGGTGGCCACGGGGTCGAAGCCCCAGACCGTGAAGCCGGCCTTCATCAGATTGCCCGCCATGGCCGAGCCCATGATGCCCAGGCCCAGCACCCCCACCCGAGCCACCGGCGCGGGGGCCGCAACAGACGAGGCCTTGGGAGAACGCCCGACCGGGTTTTTGGTGCTCATTTGATCTCCAAGAGTGGCTTTCCGCTAGACTAGTGTAAGCAATGGAGATGAAAGCGTGAGCACCAACAGCAGCCCCGACATCACCCCCGCGGAGCGGCCCGAAGGGCTTCCCCCCCTGCCGGTGGGTGTGATCGGCTACGGCTGGTGGGGCAAGACGATCGCTCGCCAGATCGCGGGGTCGAGTTGGATGCGGCTGGCCGCTGTGGCGGAGTCTCACGGTCCCACACTGAAGGCGATGAAGGACGACCCGCTGCTGGCGGGCGTGGCCGTGCTGGACGGCGCTGACAAGCTCCTGCAGCACCCAGGCCTCGAAGCCGTGATCCTGTGCACGCCGCACCAGCAGCACGCCGAGCAGATCATGGCCGCTGCCGCGGCCGGCCTGCACGTCTTCTGCGAGAAGCCGCTGTGCCTGACCCTGGCCGATGCGCGCAAAGCCGTCGCAGCGTGCGCCGCCAAGGAGCTGGTGCTGGGCATTGGCCACGAGCGCCGCTTCGAGCCCGAGGTGGCAGCCCTTCGCCGCATGATCGACGAAGGCGGACTGGGCACCGTGTTGCAGATCGAGGCCAACTTCAGCCAGGACAAGTTTTTCGCGTTGCCCAAGGACAATTGGCGCCTGTCCAACCAGCACGCCCCCGTGGGCCCTCTCACGGCCACCGGCATCCACCTGGTGGACCTGAGCATCGCGGTGCTCGGTCCCTGTGAGTCGGTCTGGGCGCGCCTGGCCACGCTGGGCTCGGACTTCGAAAACGGCGACACCCTGGCCGTCATGATGGCCTTTCCCAACGGCGCCAACGCCATGATCAGCGCAGTGCTGGCCACGCCCTTCGAAGGGCGCTTTGCGGTGTACGGCTCGCAGGGCTGGGTGGAGATCCGCGACCGCACCCACCCGGAGAACCCCACCGGCTGGGACATCACGGTGGCACTGCGCGGTCAGCCGCGTCAGACGCGCTTTGCCACGCCAGCCCCTTCGGTCAAGCTCAATCTCGAGGCCTTCGCCCGCGCTGTCCGCGGCGTGGCGCCGTACCCGGTGGCGCCCACCGAGATGCTGGCCAATGTGGCCGCCCTGGAGGCCATCATGCAGTCGGTGCAGGCCCGTGCGCCCGTGGCGGTGGGCCAGCCGTGACAGCCACCGAGACCGCCTCCACGCTGTCGTCGGCAGCCACCGCGCCGCGCACGGCCGCCCGACGGCTGAGCGCCGCCGAGCGCGAAGCCCACATCGTGCAGGAGGCCGTCCACTTCTTTGCCGAGGTCGGGTTCGGTGGCGACACGCGCGAACTGGCCAAGCGCCTGGGCGTGACCCAGTCCCTGCTCTACAAGTACTTCCCCAACAAGGAAGCGCTGATCAACCGCGTCTTCGACGTGGTGTACATGGGCCGCTGGAACCCCTTCTGGGAGAGCGTCATCCACGACCGCAGCGTGCCGCTGCAAGACCGCCTGACCCGGCTGTACGTGGAGTACGCCAAGGCGGCGCTGACGCGGGACTGGGTGCGCATCTTCATGTTCTCGGGCCTGCGCGGGGAGAGCATCAACGCACGCTACCTCGCCGTGCTGCGCCAGCGCATCCTGGAGCCCATCGCCGCCGAATTGCGGCACGAGTTCGGGCTGCCCGACGTGGCTGCCGTGCCGCTGAAGACGGCCGAGATCGAGCTGGTGTGGGGCATCAATGCTCGGGTCTTCTACTTCGGCCAGCGCCAATGGATTTTCGATGTGCCGGTGCAGGACGACCTGCCGACGTTGATCGGCCTGACGGTCGAACATTTCCTGGCCGGCGCACGCGCCGTGCTGCCCCGGCTGGTGGGTGATGGTGCAGATCATCCGATCACTTCACGGTAATCGCATGACCACTGAACATCGCTTCGACACCACCGACCTGCGCCGAGCCCTGGGCCGCTTCGGCACCGGTGTGACCATCGTGAGCACCCTGGACGCCACCGGCGCGCCGGTGGGGGTGACGGCCAATTCCTTCAGCTCGGTGTCGCTGGAGCCACCCATCGTGCTGTGGAGCTTGCGGCGTGCGTCGCCCAGCCTGGCAGCTTTCGACGCCACGGGCCGCTTCGTCATCAACGTGCTGTCGCTGCAGCAGCTGGAGTTGTCCCGGCGCTTTGCCAGCCCGATGGCCGACAAGTTCGAGGGCGTGGACCACGCGCCAGGACTGGCCGGGCTGCCGGTGGTGGGCGGCTGTGCAGCGGTCTTCGAGTGCCGCACCGAGCAGCGCCTCGAGGTGGGCGACCACATCCTCTTCCTCGGCAAGGTGGAAGCCTATGGCCACCAGGTCGGCCCCACGCTGCTGTACTGCCAGGGCCAGTACGCGCAAGGGGTGAACCTGGACGGCAGCGAGACCCGCGTACCAGCGACCCACCCTGGCCTCAGCAGCCAGGCCGCGGACCCTGCCGTGCAAGCCTGCGCGCGGTGATCGAAGAACACTCGGCGAACACTTGGCGAACACTCCGCACCGTTCCAGCCCAAACCACCCACCCCTCTGACCCTCAAGAGAACCCACCATGCGCTACAGCACCTTCATGATGCCGCTGCACCCCCCGGGGCGAGACATCTCCCAGACCCTGCGGGAGGACCAGGAGGCCGTGCTGCTGGCCGACCGCCTGGGTTTCTCCGAAGCCTTCGTGGGTGAGCACGTGACGGATGCGGCCGAGACCGTCACTTCCTCGATGATGTTCCTGGCCTCGCTGGCCAGCCAGACCAAGCAGATCAAGCTGGGCACGGGCACGATCAACATGCCCAACAACCACCCCGCCGCAGTGGCGGCGCAAGCGGCCATGCTGGACCACCTGCTGCAGGGCCGCTTCATCATGGGCATCAGCCCGGGCGGCCTGATGTCGGATGCCGAGGTCTTCGGCAACTTCGGCCGCGACCGCAACGCCATGTTCGTCGAATGCATCAACATGGTGCTCAAGATCTGGGAGAGCGAGCCGCCCTACGACCTGCAAGGCCAGTTCTGGAACGTTTCGGTGGGCAAGACCATGATCCCTGAGATCGGCCAGGGTTTCATCATGAAGCCCTTGCAGCGCCCGCACCCGCCCATCGTAGGCACGGCCGTGGCGCCGTTCTCGCAAGGCGTGGCCGAGATGGCCAAGCGCGGCTGGGGGCCGATCTCGGCCAACTTCCTGATGCCGGAGTGGGTGAAGACGCACTGGCCCAAGTACGTGGAAGGCTGCCACGCGGCGGGCAGGGTGGCCTCGCCTGAAGGCTGGCGCGTGGCCAAGAGCATCTTCGTGGCCGACGACGAGGCCACGGCCCGGCGCTACGCGCTGCAAGCCGGTGGGCCCTACCACTTCTACTTCAAGCAGCTGGTGCGCAAGCTGGTCAACGGCGGGCGCGGCAACGTGTTCAAGACCGACCCCAACATGCCCGAAAGCGAGGTGACGCCCGACTACGTCACCAACCGCCTGGTGCTGGCCGGCACGGTGAACTCGGTGGTCGACCAGATCCTCGCCTTCCGCGAGCAAGTGGGCGACTTCGGCACCTTGGTCTACGCCTGCCACGACTGGCAAGACCCAGCGCTGGGCAAGCGCTCCATGGAACTGTTTGCCACCGAAGTGATGCCTCGCGTGAACGCGGCCATTGGTACCTCATCGAACGCCGTCCTCGAAGCGGCCTGAACGCAAGCGCCACCCCGGCCTGCGCAGGCTTGTCACAGCCCTCCCCTGAACCCACCCCATTCCCAACTGCCCCACACCCCATGAACCTGACTCACTCCTTCTCCTCGATCGCGCTGGACGGCGCGCTGCGCATCGCCCAGGCCACCCTGGCCAAGGGCCGCCAAGCCGGCATGTTGCCCCTGGCCGTGGCGGTGCTGGACACGCGCGGCACGGTCAAGGCCTTTCTGGCCGAGGAAGGCACCAGCCTGTACCGCTTTGAGATCGCGCGCGGCAAGGCGCTGGGCGCGCTGGGCATGGGATTCGGCGGCCAGGAGCTGGAAAAGCGCTACGGCCACGTGCCAGGCTTCATCCAGGCGGTGCAGGGCTTGAGCGAGGGCAACCTGGTGCCCGTGCGGGGCGGCGTGCTGATCCGCGACGCGCAGGGGCAGTTGCTGGGCGCCGTGGGTGTGAGTGGCGAGACCTCGGCGAATGACGAGATCTGCGCCGTGGCCGGCATCGAGTCCGTGGGCCTGGCCCCCGATTGCGGCGGCCCCAAGCCCTGACTGGCGCTCTTCCAACAACGCTCGGAGGCTCCATGAAGGCACGCGTCGGCGACATCGACATTCATTACGAGATCTCGGGCCAGGGCCCGTGGGTCACCCTGTCCCACTCGCTGGCGGCGCACGGCGGCATGTGGGCGCCACAGGTGGAGGCGCTGAGTGCGCACTTCACCGTGCTGAACATGGACACGCGCGGCCACGGCCAGACCGATGCCCCGCCAGGGCCCTACAGCCTGGAGCAGTTGGCCGACGACGCGCACGGCTTGCTGGCCCATCTGGGCGTGGCGCGCACGCACTGGCTGGGCTTGTCCATGGGCGGGATGATCGGCCAGGTGCTGGCCCTGCGTCACCCTGAAGTGCTGGACCGCGTGGTGTTGGCCGACACCACGGGCCAGGGCGCGCCCAACGCCGTGCAGATGTGGACCGAGCGTGCACACGCCGCCCGCGCCTCGGGCATGGCCGCCCTGGTGGAGCCCACGCTGGCGCGCTGGTTCACCGAGCCCTTTCGCCAACGCGAGCCGGGCCTGATGGCGCAGATCGGCGCCATGATCGCCGGCACCCCCGTGGAGGGCTACGCGGGCTGCTGCGCGGCCATCGCTGGTGTCAGCACATTGGACCGGCTGCACCGCCTGCACCACCCGGCCCTGGTGCTCGTGGGCGAGCAAGACCTGGGCACCCCGCCGGCGATGGCGCAGCGCATCGTGGATTGCTGGACGGGCGCCCGGTTGCAGGTGCTGACCAACGCCGCCCACCTGCCCAACCTGGAGCAGGCCGAAGCCTTCAACCGCGAGGTTCTGGGCTTTCTGCGGGCGCCG
Source organism: uncultured Rubrivivax sp. (assembly GCA_964432385.1). Classification (GTDB taxonomy): domain Bacteria; phylum Pseudomonadota; class Gammaproteobacteria; order Burkholderiales; family Burkholderiaceae_C; genus Rubrivivax. The sequence goes on along the minus strand of CAYSOD010000139.1, from coordinate 1,022 downwards.
GGCTGAGTTCCAACGTCCGCCCTGAGTTGCTTCAACACGCTCCCCACCTCGCCCTTCAACCCTCCAAAGTCTGCCAAGGCTCTGCCGCCATGCCTGCTGCCACCGTCACCCACCAAGCCCTCCAGGCCTTCATCGAGTCTGCATTCCTGAGCCAGGGTCTGCCGCAGGCCGATGCCGCGCAAGTGGCCGCCCTCATGGCCGAGGCCGACCTGCAAGGCTCGGACGGGCATGGCGTGATCCGCCTGCCGCAATACATCAAGCGCATCCGGGCCGGGGGCATCAACATCCACCCCGACATCAAGGTGGTGCGCGAACGCGCGGCCATGGCGGTGGTGGACGGTGACAACGGCATGGGCCATCTGGTGGTGAGCAAGGCGGTGGATCTGGCCATCGCCAAGGCCCGCGAGTGCGGCGTGGCCTGGGTCAGCACCCGCATGAGCAACCATGCCGGCCCGGCCTCGCTGTACGCCCGCAAACCGCTGCAGCACGACATGCTCGGCCTGTACTTCGCCGTGGGCAATGCCAACCACCTGCCGCCCTGGGGCGGCATGGACATGCTGCTGTCCACCAACCCCATCGCCGCAGGTGTGCCGGCCGCCGACGAACCGCCCGTGGTGCTGGACATGGCCACCACGGTGGCGGCCTACGGCAAGGTCAAGGCCAAGGCCAAGGCCGGGGAGATGATGCCCGAGGGCTGGATGATCGACCGTCAGGGCAAGCCCCTGCTGGACCCCAACCGCTCAGGCGAAGGCTTCCTGCTGCCCATTGGCGGGCACAAGGGCTACGGCCTGGCGCTGATCGTGGGCCTGCTGGCAGGCACCCTGGGCGGCGGGGCCATGGGCCGCGACGTGATCGACTTCAACGCTGACCACGTCAGCGTCACCAACACCGGGCAGGCTATTCTGGTCATCGACCTGGCCGCCTTTGGCGACCCGCAAGACTTCAAGCACGCCGTGGACAAGCTGGTACGCGACCTGCGCGGCGCCGAGCGCCTGCCGGGCGTGGTGCGCATCTGGCTGCCC
>CAYSOD010000138.1:0-8847 GCA_964432385.1 uncultured Rubrivivax sp. | reverse complement strand
GCGCGCCACTGCCGGCGACTTGAGCCAAGCCGCGCTGCGCGCGGAAGCCAAGGCGCTGCGGCGCGAGGTGCACCTGGTGCTGCGCCAGGTGAGCTACGACTACGAGCGCATGCAGTACAACACCGTGGTGTCGGGCTGCATGAAGCTGCTCAATGCGCTGGAGGCCTTCAGGAGCGACGGCAGCGACGGCGACGCCGCCGTGCTGTGCGAGGGCACCTCGGTGCTGCTGCGCGCGCTGTACCCGGCCTGCCCGCACCTGACCTCGGTGCTGTGGCGTGACCTCGGTCTGGAGAAGGCCGCAGGCGACCTGCTCGACGCCCCGTGGCCCGAAGTGGACGAGGCTGCATTGGTGCAGGATGAGATCGAGCTCGTGCTGCAGGTCAACGGCAAGACCCGCGGCGCGATCCGCGTGCCGGCCAACGCCGACCGGGCAGCCATCGAGGCCCTGGCCGCCGCCAGCCCGGAGACGGCCCGATTTACCGAGGGCCGCCCGCCCAAGAAGGTCATCGTCGTGCCGGGCCGCCTGGTCAACGTGGTGGCCTGAAGCGCCACGCGACACGGCAGCAGGCATGCGGCGGCGCCACCTCCTGAAGACCGGCCATGGCGCAGCCCTGTGGGGACTGGCCAGCGCGCTGGCCGGGTGCGGCTTCCAGCTGCGGCGTGAACCCACGCTGCCGTACAAGCGCATCGCCCTGACAGGGTTTGCTCCCCGCTCCACGCAGGCCGCCGCTCTGCGGCGGGCCATGGGTGCCGAGGTCGAGTTCGTCACCCTGCCCTCGCAAGCGGAGGTGGTGGTGGTGGCGATGACCGAAGCCAAGGAGCGGGGCGTGGTGGGCTCTACAGGCGCCGGGCAGGTTAGGGAGTTGCGGTTTCTCGTGAAGCTCCGTTACCGGGTGCTGGGCCGCGATGGCCAGGAGTGGCTGGGGCCCACCGAGCTCATCCAGTTTCGAGACATGACCTACAACGAGACCCAAGCCCTGGCCAAGGAGCTGGAAGAAGGGCAGCTGGTGCGCGACATGGAGGCCGACATCGCACGACAGGTGGTGCGCCAGTTGTCCACACTGCGACGGCCCGGCTCATGACGACCTGCGCTCTCTGGTCGGCGCCCGTGTCAACCGACTGCGGTGCCAAACGGCCGCGCCAGCGCACTGACTGACATGCAGCTGCGTGCTGACCAGCTCGAAGCCCACCTCGCCGGCGCAGCGCGAGGCGGGCTCAAGCCCCTGTACACGGTCTGCGGCGACGAGCCCTTGCTGCAGCAGGAGGCCGCCGACGCCATACGCGCTGCGGCCCGGGCGGCCGGTTGCAGCGAGCGCGAGGTCTTCAACGTCAGCGGAGCCCACTTCGACTGGAGCGGCGTGCTGGGTGCCGCGCAGGAGATGAGCTTGTTTGCCGAGGCCAAGCTCATCGAGATTCGCATCCCCACGGGCAAGCCGGGTAAGGACGGCAGCGAGGCACTGCAGCGCTACGCTGAGCGGCTGCCCGAGGGCGTGGTCACGCTGGTGATGCTGCCTGCGGTGGAGTACGCGCAACTCAAAAGCGGCTGGTTCACCACCTTGCAGACGCAAGGCGTGATGGTCAAGGTGGAGCCCGTGGAGCGCCCCGCCCTGCCTGCCTGGATCGCCCGGCGCCTGGCTGCGCAGGGGCAGCGGGTGCGCGAGGGCGAGGAGGGCCAGCGCACCCTGACTTTTTTCGCCGACCGGGTGGAAGGCAACCTGCTGGCGGCCCACCAGGAGATCAGCAAACTCGCCCTGCTGTACCCGCCAGGTGAGCTCAGCGCCGAGCAAGTGGAGTCGGCCGTGTTGAACGTGGCGCGCTACGACGTGCGCCAGCTCTGCGAAGCGGTGCTGACCGGCCAGGTGGCGCGCGCTTGGCGCATGCTCGACGGTCTGAAGGCCGAGGGCGAGTCCCCAGTAGCCGTGCACTGGCCTCTGGCTGACGACCTGCGGACCCTGTCGCGGGTGCGTGATGCCCTGGACCAGGGCCAGCCCATGCCCATGGCCTTGAACGCGGCCCGGGTCTGGGGGCCGCGGCAACGCCAGATCGAGCGGGCAGCGCCGCTGCTCAGCCGGCGCGCCCTCACAAGGCTGGTCTCGGCCGCCAGCACCTGCGACGGCATTGCCAAGGGCCTGCGGCGCCCTGACTGGCCCGAGGACCCCTGGGAGGCTTTGCGGCGCCTGGTACTGATGACGCTGCACTTCACCGCCAGCGGGCGCAGCGCCACCGCTGCCCGGGGTGCCCGATCAGCGCCGCTGGTGCTCAACACCTGATCCCAAGCGCCTTGAGAACAGCACCGTCTTGTGTACCGGCGGAGGTGGGCACTGCTCCAACCCTGGCCGCTCAATACCCCCGCTGACGGTCCACCAGGTGCAGCAGCGGCCGCCCCTGCTGCAGGCGCGCCAGGTTGTCGGCCACCACCGCTGCGGCGCTGCGCAGGTCGGTCAGGGCGGCCACGTGCGGCAGCACGGTGACGCGGGGGTGGTGCCAGAACGGGTGTTCCGGGGGCAGCGGCTCGGTGGCAAAAACATCAAGTACGGCACGCGACAGGCTACCCGCGGCAAGCGCCGCCAGCAGATCGGCCTCCACCACGTGGCCGCCGCGGCCAAAGTTCACCAGCGCAGCCCCGGGCTTCATGCCCGACAGAAAGCGGGCATCGATGAGCCCGCGAGTGTGCGGTGTCAGCGGCAGGAGATTGAGCACCACATCGGCTTGGCGAAGGCCCGCCTCCAGGCCCTTCAAGTGCCCGAGGCCCTGCCAGAGCGTCACGCCGGGAGGGACCTCTCCTACCTCGCCACGGCGCCAAGCCGCCACGCGGTATCCCCGCGCTGACAGGGCCGTCGCCACAGCCGCCCCCATGGTGCCCAGTCCCAGCACCAGCACCGCAATCTCGTCAGCCCGGCGCTGCGGGCGCTGCAGCCACTGGGCGCGCTGCTGCTGCGCCGCGTAGTCGAAGAACCGTCGGTGCAGGGCCGTCACCGCCCATAACGCCGACTCCACCATGGCCGCGGTCATGGACGGGTCCACCATGCGGGCCAGCGGCAGGTGGGTGGGGAGCGTGGCGTCGGCCATCAAGCGATCCACCCCTGCCCATAGCGACTGGATGAAGCGCAGGCCCCGCACCTGTGCCAGCACGCCCTGTGGGGGGTTGGCGACGACGGCCACATCGGCCTGCACGGGATACGGGCGTTGGTCAGAAGGCTCCGCCGGAACGGAGTTGGGGGCATCTGCGCTCCCACCCTCCCGGCCCAGCAGTTGGCCGTGAACCCGCCACTCATGGCCTGGCGCCGCTTCCTGCAAGGCCGCCAGCCAGGCCTGGGCTTCCTCAGAGTCGATCTGGGCTGCGAAGAGGATGCGCATGGTGCTCACGTTGAGGTTGAGGTCGGGGTCGAATCTGACGTCTCGCGGGCACACCCGATCAGGCGGCGGATCGCTTCGGCCACGGTGGCTTCACGCACGGCCGCCCGATCGCCGGGCAGGTTCAGCAACTGCGCGCTGGCTTCACGCCCCTTCACGCACGTGGCCAGCCACACGGTGCCCACGGGCTTGCCGGGCACGGCGCCACCCGGGCCGGCGATACCGGTCACGGCCACGGCGAGGTCGGCAGCCGAATGGCGCAAGGCGCCTGCGGCCATGGCGCAGGCCACCTCCTGACTGACCGCGCCATGCCGGGCCAGGAGCCCAGGGTCCACGCCCAGCATCTGCACCTTGGCCTCGTTGCTGTAGGTGACGAAGCCGCGGTCGAACCAGTCGCTGGAGCCGGCCAGCGAGGTGCAGGCCGCCGCAATGAGCCCGCCCGTGCAGCTCTCGGCGGTGGCCAGCCGCCAGCCGCAGGCGCGCAGCGCCTGCGCAAGTGTTTGGAGATCGTCGGCCAAAGTCACGCTTGCCATTTCCTCTAGCCCCACACCGCCTGAGCAACGGGCCAGGCCTTCACCGCCAGGGCCAGGACCAGCAAAGTGCAACCGGCAGCCACCAGGTCATCGAACAGGATGCCCACACCTTGCGCCCAGCCGATGGGCTCGCCCGGCGCCGCTTTGAACAATCCGTCGGCCCAGGCCACCGGGCCGGGCTTGACCGCGTCAAAGAAGCGGAACAGCAAGAAGGCAGCCACCTGCATCCACCAGCCCGCTGGCATGACCAGCCACAGCACCAGCCAGAAGGCCACGATTTCGTCCCAGACGATGGCCCCCGGGTCGGCCAGCCCCAGGTGCTGCGCCGTGCGGGTGCAGGCCCAGACACCCGCGCAGCAGGCGGCGCCGAGCCACACGGCCCAACCCACGGGGGTGAGCCAAGCGTCGAGAACCAGGAAAGAGGCCCACGCCCACAGCGTGCCCACCGTGCCGGGGGCCTTGGGCGACAGGCCGCTGCCCAGCCCCAGGGCGATCCAGCGGGCCGGATGGCCGATCATGAAGCGACCACTGGCGGAGCGAGGAGCCGAGCGCGTGAAGCTCATGACTTGAAGTGATCGAAGGCCTGGAACTGGCCCAGGTCCAGCAGGTGACCCGCGACGTCCAGCACGCGCAGGCCGCGCTCGGCCGTGATGTGGCCGATGCACTGCACCGGCACCTGGGCCTGGCGGGCCGCTGCCCACACCGCGTCTCGGAGAGACTCCGGTGCGGTGAAGAGTAGTTCGTAGTCGTCACCACCGGCCAGCAGGCACTCTGCGCGCAGGGCGGGGGGTTGGGCGGCCAATATGTTGCTGTGCGGCACCTGGGCAAGGTCCAGGTGCGCGCCCACGCCGCTGCGCTCCAAGATGTGGCCGAGGTCGCCGATCAGCCCGTCGCTCAGGTCGATGGCCGCCGAGGCCACGCCGCGCAGGGCCAGGCCCAGGCCGACGCGGGGCTGGGGCTGCTCCATGGCGACGCGCACCTGCTCTAAGGCGGTCCCCTCCAGGGCCACGCGGCCGCGAAACACCTCCAGTGCCAGGCGCGCATCGCCCAGTTGCCCACTCACCCACAACTCGTCGCCTGGCCGTGCACCGCTGCGCAACAGCGCCTGGCCCACGGGCAGCTCCCCCATCACCGTGATGCACAGGTTCAGCGGGCCGGCCGTGGTGTCGCCGCCCACGAGCTCGATGTCGTGGACCTGCGCCAGCGCCAACAGGCCCTCGGCCAGGCCTGCGATGAAGGGTTCGTCCGCGCGCGGCAGCGACAAGGCCAGCGTGAAGGCCAGCGGCCGCGCACCACAGGCGGCCAGGTCGCTCAGGTTCACGGCCAGGGCCTTGTGCCCCAGGCGCCGGGGCTCCACGGTGGACAGAAAGTGCCGCCCCTCCACCAGCATGTCGGTCGAGACCGCCAGCTGCATCCCGGGCGCCAGGCCCAGCAGCGCACAGTCGTCGCCCACACCCAGCGCGGCGCGGCGCACGGGGCAATCGAAGTAGCGGCGAATCAGGTCGAACTCGCCTGGCGCGGTGCCAGGCCTTGCCCTCGAATCGCGGTCCGGCACCGCGCTCTGGATCAGGTCTGATGTCATGCAGTTTCCTGAGGAAGTTCGCGCAGGCGGTTGGCCAGTTCGACCGCCGACTTCACGCCCATCTTGTCGAAGATGTGGGAGCGGTGCACCTCCACGGTACGCACGCTGATGTGCAGCGCGTCGGCGATCAACTTGTTGGGTCGGCCTTCCACCACCAGGCGCATGACGTCGCGTTCGCGCTCGGTCAACTCGGCCAGGCGTTGGGCCTGCTCGCGCTGCTGACGGCGCAGGTTCAGCGCCTGGGTGCTGGCTGCCAGGGCCTGCTCCACCCGGTCGACCAGCGCGTTGTTGGAGAACGGCTTTTCGACAAAGTCGAAGGCGCCCCGCTTGACCGCGGCCACGGCGGTCGGCACATCACCATGGCCGGTGAGGAAGATGACCGGCAGCACGGGCAGGCAGCCGCGCTCCACCAGCCGGTCGAACAGCGCGAGCCCGCTGAGCCCGGGCATGCGCACGTCGAGCAGCAGGCAGCCGGGCGCCTGCGGCCACTCGGGCCGCTGCGCATCACCGTGCTGAAACACGGCCGCCTCGAAGGCTTCAGCGCTGGCAAAGCCTTCGCTGAGCAGGCGTCGAGAGCGCAACAACCAGGCCAAGGCATCGCGCACCACGTCCTCGTCGTCCACGATGTACACGAGCGGCAGGCCAGGCGAGGAGTCCACAGGTGTCATCGGGTGCGGTTCATCCGGGTACAGGTCAGGCAGCCGGGAGGGTAAACCGGAACCGGGTGCCAGGACACCCCGTGGCCACCATCACACCCGGCGCGGGAGAGTCGAAGTCGAGCGCGCCGCCGTGCTGCTCGACCACGGTGCGGCACAGGCTCAGGCCCAGGCCCATGCCCTCGGGCCGCGTCGAGAAAAAGGGCGTGAACAGCCTGGCGGCCACCTCCTCAGCGATGCCCGAGCCAGCGTCGATGAGGGCGAACTCGACCCAGCGCGGCTGGGTTTGCGTGACCAGGATCCGCAACAGGCGGGCAGGTGGCGGCGTGGCTGTCTCCATGGCCTGGATGCCGTTGCGTGCCAGGTTCAACAGCACCTGCTCGACCATGGTGCGGTCACAGCGCACCTCGGGAACGACCTCGGGCAGCTGCACCTCGACCCGAGCGCCGCTCTTGCGCGCCTGCAGGCGCACCAGGGGCAGCACGGCGTCCAACAACTGCCCGCACCCGACGGCCTCCTGATGCTGATCGCGTCGGCGGACGAAATCGTGCACGCTGCGGATCACCCGGCCTGCGCGCTCGGCCTGCTCCCCGATGCGTTGCAGCGCTTCGCGCAACAGGCTGGGCGAGGCCGGGTCGGATTGTTCGGCCAGGTTCACGCAGGCACTGGCGTAACTGGCGATGGCAGCCAGCGGCTGGTTCAGCTCGTGGCTGAGCAGCGAGGCCATCTCGCCCACGGTGGCCAGGCGGGCGGAGGCCTGCAGCCGCTCCTGCTGCTGGCGCGACAAATCCTCCACCCGGCGCTGCTCGCTGATGTCGAGCACCGCACTCATCCAGCCTGTGTGCCGGCCGGCCCCGTCCACCAGGGGCGCCTCGTAGATCATCACGGGAATGCGCTCGCCGTCGCGGCGCACGAAGAGGGTCTCGAAGCCTTCCCGCCCTGCGCGGCTCGACAGCCGTCCAGCAGTCTCCGGGCCCGGCAGTGCCAGCCGCGACGCCTGGCGCTGGCTGTACTCCTGCACCCGCTCAGCCGGCCAGTAAGGCGGGTGGGAGGTACCCAGCAGCTCGTGAGCGGGGAAGCCCACCATGGCGCAGAAGGCAGGGTTGACGTACGTGATACGGCCAGAAAGGTCGCGAGCGCGCAGGCCCGTGGACAGCGAGTCCTCCATCGCCTTGCGAAAGGCCAGGGCCTCGGCCAAGGCGGCCTCGGCGCGTGCGCGCCGACGCACATCACGCGCCAGCAGCAACACCAGGGCGGTGAGGGCCAGCGACAGGCCCAGCACCAGCGCCACGGTCAGGTTGGGGATGAGCTGGGGCCGCCCGGCCGAGCTGTCGGCGCGAAGCAGCAGCGAGCGGCCGGGCAGGTCGACGATGCGTTCGGCCAAGTAGATGCCCGCGCCGCGGGGCGCGCCCGCGCGAGCCAGGCGTGAGCCGTCACCCTCGACGAAGGACAGCTCATGCGATCCCGCCACGCCAGCGCCCAAGGCCGCCTCCAGCAACTGTGGCAACGACCAGGTGGCTACCAGGAAGCCTGCCGTCCGTCCCTCGGCCTGCAAGGGCATGCACAGGTCCAGCACCTCGACCCCCAATCCGCCCTCCAGGGGCACGTAGTAGGAGCGGGTGAACACCGGGGCCGCCGTGCGACGGGCCGCTGCGCAGGCCGTCTCGACCTCGGGCTCCACGTCAGAACGGCGCAGCCGCGTGAACAGCGGCGGGCCGTAGCGGCCCTCGGCCAGCGACGCGATGGCCCCTGAGGGCTCGCGGCGCTCCAGGCGAAGAATCTCCAGACGCGCCTGCAACAGCTGTTCGGCGCGCAGGCTCCAGTCCGTCCACGGCGGGCCATCGGCGCCCGGCCAGGTCAGGGGCTGCAAGTCCTGCAGTCCGCGGGTGACCTGGCGCTTGACCTCGGCGGCGGCCTCCAAGGCCACGGCCTCGGCCTGGTCCTGGGCGCGCGAGGACTCGTAGGACAGGGTGAGCATGAGCAGCAACCCCTGGGCCACGGCCAGAAGCAGGATCAGCGCCGCCCAAGGCAACGTGCGGCGCCATCGGCCTCGCAGGGCGTCGGACAGTCGGGTCAGGGCCGTCGGCATGGGGCGCAAGTATGGTCCTGACGCGCGAAGATCCCGGAAAGCTCCTGGGAAGTACCCGGCGTTGCCGGCCGGGTGCGGGTCAGCTCCCACGAACCCCGACAGGATAGACCCCCCGCCTACAATCCGCGCCCCATCGCCTGGAGCGATGACGGTCCCGACCTGGTCCGTTTCGTGCATCAGGCAGCAGCAGCGGCCGAACCTGGGCGCCAAGCGCCTGAAGGCCTCTTCACACCACCCGCTCACACCATGTCCACACCCGAAGAAAAGCGTGCCCAGCTGCGCCGCGCGGCGCTGGAGTACCACGAGTTCCCCACACCGGGCAAGGTGGCCATTGCGGCCACCAAGCAGCTGGTCAACCAGCGCGACCTGGCGCTGGCCTACTCACCCGGTGTGGCCGCCGCCTGCGAGGAGATCGTCAGCGACCCGGCCAACGCCTACCGCTACACCTCCAAGGGCAACCTGGTGGCAGTGGTCAGCAACGGCACCGCCGTGCTGGGCCTGGGCGACATCGGCCCGCTGGCTGCCAAGCCCGTGATGGAAGGCAAGGGGGTGCTGTTCAAGAAGTTCGCCGGCATCGACGTCTTCGATCTCGAGGTGGACGAAAAGAACCTGGACAAGCTGGTGGACATCATC
>CAYSOD010000137.1:0-8875 GCA_964432385.1 uncultured Rubrivivax sp. | reverse complement strand
ACAAGGCCGGCGCCACCATGCAGGAGGTGGTGGCCGCCATCCGCCGCGTGACAGACATCATGGGCGAGATCAGCGCGGCCAGCAACGAGCAGAACGCCGGCGTGGGCCAGATCACCGAGGCCATGGCGCAGATGGACCGCGCCACGCAGCAGAACGCGGCCTTGGTGGAAGAAAGCGCCGCCGCCGCCGAGAGTCTGCGCGCCCAGGCGCTGCAGTTGGTGCAGGCGGTGGCCGTCTTCAAGCTTGAACAAGGCGATGTGGGCGGGCGCAGCATGTCGATGACAGCGCTGAGCCCAGCGCGGCGCAAGCCTGCACCGGCTGCACCGCACCCCACAACAGCCAAGCCCCGGCCCGTGGCGCATGCCGCGGCGCCCAAGATCGCGGGCACTGCAAGCCCGAGAGCCTTGACACACCAGGCCGCCGCCCACCGGGCGGCGGGCCCCAGCCCGGCCGGTGGCTCGGCGCCCGCCGCGCGGCCCACCGGGCCCGCACCCGCCCCGCGGCCCAAGCCCACCGACGACGGCGACTGGACCTCGTTCTGAGCCGCAGCGGCGGCGCGCGTGCCGCGCCCGGGCACGCATGGCCGGGTACACAGCGCCGCTCGCCAGGCCACGGCAAGAGAGGCCTGCCTGACAATCCAGGCCCATGAAGACCCGCGTCGTTGTCGGCCTGTCGGGCGGCGTGGATTCCGCCGTCAGCGCCTGGCTGCTCAAGCAGCAGGGCCACGAGGTGGTGGGCATCTTCATGAAGAACTGGGAAGACGACGACGGCACGGGCTACTGCTCCTCCAACGTCGACTTCGTGGATGCGGCGGCGGTGGCTGACGTGGTGGGCATCGAGATCGAGCATGTCAACTTCGCGGCCGAGTACAAAGACCGTGTCTTTGCCGAGTTCCTGCGCGAGTACCAGGCCGGCCGCACGCCCAACCCCGACGTGCTGTGCAACGCCGAGATCAAGTTCAAGGCCTTTCTGGACCATGCTCTGCGCCTGGGTGCGGAAAAGATCGCCACCGGCCACTACGCCCGGGTGCGGCAGGCCGCTGACGGCACGTACCAGCTGCTCAAAGGGCTGGATCCGACCAAAGACCAGAGCTACTTCCTGCACCGGCTGAACCAGGCGCAGCTGTCGCGCACCCTGTTCCCCGTCGGGGAGCTGCGCAAGTCCGAGGTGCGGCGCCTGGCCCTCGAGATCGGGCTGCCCAACGCAAAGAAGAAAGACTCCACGGGCATCTGCTTCATCGGCGAGCGGCCGTTCCGGGAGTTCCTCCACCGCTACCTGAGCCACGAGCCAGGCGCCATCGTGGACGAGCGCGGCCGCGAGATCGGCCGCCACGTGGGCTTGAGCTTCTACACCCTGGGCCAGCGCCAAGGGCTGGGCATTGGCGGGTTGAGCAGTGGCGGCGGTGCCCATGCGCCTTGGTACGTCGCCGCCAAGGACCTGGCGTGCAACCGACTCATCGCCGTGCAGGGGCACGACCACCCGGCGCTGCTGTCTCGCCACTTGCGCGCCGCCGACGTCAGTTGGGTGACCGGTCACGCACCGGCCAATGGGCGGCTGGCCGCCAAGACGCGCTACCGCCAGACCGATGCGCCGTGCAGCTTTGAGTGCGAAGGCGAAAGCGAAAGCGGAGGCGAAAGCGACGGCCAAGGCGCTGCAACAGGCTTTCGTCTGGACTTCGCCGAGCCGGACCCGGCGCAGTGGGCGGTGACGCCGGGCCAGTCGGCCGTGCTTTACGACGGCGAGGTGTGCCTGGGCGGCGGTGTGATCAGCCGGGCACAGACCCTTCAAGACCTGCGAGCCAGCGCAGCAGCAAGGCGTTGACCTCGCCCGGCCGCTCCCAGGTCAGCAGGTGGCCGCACTGGGGGAGCAGGTGCAGCTCCGCCTGAGGCACGGCAGCGGCGATCTCCCGGGAGCACTCGGGCGGTGTAAGGGTGTCCGCATCGCCGCACACCAGCAGCAGGGGGCAACGTACCCGAGGCAGCAGGGGCCGGCTGTCCGGTCGGGCCATGATGGCGCGGTTCTGCTGGATGAGTTGGGCGGCCCCCGCACGGTGGATCATGTCGAAGTAGTCACTCACCAGTGCAGCATCACTCTGTCGGCTTGGGTGGAAGGCCATGGGCACGTTGGCGCGCAGGATCTCGTCCACCCGCCCCTGCTCGAACTCGCGCACCGCCGCGCTGCGCAGGCGGATCATGTCTGGCGTGTCTGGCCGGGCGTTGCTGCCCAGCAAAGCCAGGGCCGCCACGCGCTGCGGTGCCTGGCGGAAGACCTCCAGCGCCACGATGCCGCCCATGGACGTGCCCACCAGCACCAGCGGTCCTTCGTGATCGTTGAGCACCGCGCGCGCCATGGCGCTGAGCGTCTCCGCGCGGGTGTGGGCATCGCTGACATGCACCGTGTGGCCGGCCGCCACGAGGGCCGGCACCTGGCTGCGCCACAAGGCGGCGTCGCTGGCCAGGCCGGGCAGGAGGATCACGCGGGTCATCGGGTTTCCTGAATCGCAAGGGTCACCGATTCGACCTGCCCGCACCGATGAGGTCAAGAGCCCGGCCGGTTGGAGCCGACCGTGGGTGCGACACTCGGTTGTTCCTTTCTTTCAGCGTGTCGTCTTTCATGACCTGGATCCTGGCCTACCTCGTTGCCGGCACCGTCATCGGCTTTTTCGCAGGTCTGCTGGGCATCGGTGGCGGCATGACGCTGGTGCCCATCCTGGCCGCGCTGTTCACCGCTCAGCAGATGGTGCCCGAGCACGTGATGCACCTGGCCCTGGGCACCTCCATGGCCGCAGTACTGTTCACCGGATCGGCCAGCGTGCGTGAGCACCACAAGCTCGGCTCGGTGGATTGGAGCGTGGTCAAGCGCCTGGCCCCGCCGATGGCCACCGGCACCTTGCTGTCGGCCTTGGCTTCGGGCTGGCTGCCGCAGCGGGTGCTGGCGCTGGCCTTTGCGGTCATCGTGGCGGGCGCAGCCACGCAGATCTGGGTCGGCAAGAAGCCCGGTGCAGCGCGCACCTTGCCAGGCACCCCGGGGCTTTGGGGCGTGGGGCTGGTCATTGGCGTGATCAGCGGCCTGGTTTCCGCGGGCGGCGCCTTTCTGTCCATGCCGTTCATGCTGTGGTGCGGCGTGCCCGTGCGCACCGCCATCGGCACGGGCGCTGCCCTGAGCCTGCCCGTGGCGGTACTGGGCACGCTGGGCTATGTGGCCAGCGGCTGGCCAGCCCAGGGCCTGCCGTCGGGGTCGCTGGGCTTTGTGCTCTTGCCCGCGCTGGCCGGGGTGGTGGTGGCCAGCATCCTCACCGCGCCCGTCGGCGCCCGGCTGGCCCACCGCCTGCCCGTGACCACGCTGCGGCGGATGTTCGCTGTGGTGCTGTACCTGCTGGCCGCCAAGATGGTGGTTTCCTACGCCTGAAATCACGCTCACACGCAGCGCCGCGCTCGCCCGTCCGAACTGGACCGACCATGACCGACTTCATCTTCATCCGCCACGGCGAGACCGACTGGAACCGCCAGCAGCGCTTCCAAGGCCAGATCGACGTGCCGCTCAATGACATCGGCCAGACCCAGGCGCAACGCTTGGGGCAGCGTCTGGCGGCCGAGCCTGCAGACCAACTGTTCAGCAGCGACCTCCAGCGCGCGCAACAGACGGCCGCACCGTTGGCCGCCGCCTGGCAGGCGGCCCCCGTGCTGATGCAGGGGTTGCGCGAGCAGTGCTTTGGCGTGTTGGAAGGACTGGACGTGCCCACCATCAAAGCGCAACACCCTGACCTCTGGGTGCAATGGCTGGAGCACCGTGCCGACTTCGCCCTGCCCGGCGGCGAGAGCCTGCGCCAGTTCCACGCCCGGGTGATCGGTGCGGTGAAGACGCTGGCCGAGGCCCACTCGGGCCGGCGCCTGGCCGTGGTGACGCACGGCGGCGTGCTGGACATGCTGTGGCGCACATCGCACGGCCTGCCGCTGGACGGCTTGCGGACCTGCGAGATCCCCAACACGGGGCTGAACCACCTGCGCTGGCGCCAAGGCACGCTGGACATCGTGCGCTGGGCCGACGCGAGCCACTTGGAGGGCCTGCCGCCTCAGCCCAGCACGACGGCCGGGGAGCGCTGAAGTCTGCGAGGTCGGCCAGACTCGCCCAGGCGGTGGGCCACGGCGAGCCGGCGCCACCGCCGAGCCTGCGGGCCCTACAACTTCTCCGTCTCGCCCGCTCGGGGCTGCCACTTCATCAGCCGACGCTCGATCCGCCCGACCAAGGCGTCCAGCACCAGGGCGAAGGCCGTGAGCACCACGATGCCGGCCATCACCGTGTTGATGTCGAAGGTGCCTTCGGCCTGCAGGATGAGGTAGCCCACGCCCTGGCTGGACCCCAGGTACTCGCCCACCACCGCGCCCACGAAGGCCAGGCCCACGCTGGTGTGCAGGCTGGAAAACACCCAGCTCGTGGCGCTGGGCAGGTACACATGGCGCAGCAGTTGCCGGGGGCTGGCCCCGAGCATGCGCGCATTGGCCAGCACCACGGGGCTCACCTCCTTGACGCCCTGGTAGACGTTGAAGAAGACAATGAAGAACACCAGCGTGACGCCCAGCGCCACCTTGCTGCCGATGCCCAGACCGAACCACACGGCAAAGATGGGCGCCAGGATGATGCGCGGCATGGAATTCAGCGCCTTCACGTAGGGCTCCAGGATGGCGCTGGCCATGGGCTGCAGCGCCAGCCACAGGCCGGCGCCCAGGCCCAGCACCGAACCGATGCCGAAAGCCAGCAGCGTCTCCAGCAGGGTGATGCCCAGATGCCGATAGATGTCGGCCTCGGTGACGAACCAGGTCCAGATGCGGCCGGCCACCTTCAGCGGCTCGCCGAAGAAGAAAGCCGCCTGGCGGTCGTTGTCGAACATGAAGGGCGGCACCAGACCGGGCGTGGTCATGAGGTGCCAGAAGCCACACACGGCTGCGAGCAAACCCACCTGCCAGACGCGCAAGTTGCCGGGTCGGGGCTTGAGCCAGTTCCAAATGCGCCAGTTCCAAATGCGCCAGTTCCAAATGCGCCAGTTCCAAATGCGCCAGTTCCAAATGCGCCAGTTCCCCATCGGCGTCAGGCCTTCTGCAATTGCTGGGCGTAGCCCTTGAGCACTTCCTCGCGCAGCACATCCCAGATGGCCTTGTGCAGCTCGATGAAGCGGGGCGTGGCGCGCACCTCGGCCACGTCGCGCGGGCGCTCGAGGTCGATGGTGAACTCGCCAATGGGCCGCGCCGCAGGGCCGGCGGAGAGCACCACCACGCGGTCGCTCATGGCAATGGCCTCGTCCAGGTCGTGGGTGATGAACAGCACCGCCTTGCGCTTGTCCGCCCACAAGGCCAGCACCTCGTTTTCCATCAGCTGCCGCGTCTGGATGTCCAGGGCCGAGAAGGGCTCGTCCATGAGGATGATGTCCGGGTCCAGCGCCAGCGTCTGGGCCAGGCTGGTGCGCTTGCGCATGCCACCCGAGAGCTGGTGCGGGTAGCGGTCTCCGAAGCCGCCCAGACCCACGCGGCGCAGCCAGCCCTCGGCCTGCGCCTTCGCCTCGGCCGGTGGCACGCCTCGGAACTCCAGCCCCGCCATCACGTTGCCCAGCGCCGTACGCCAGGGCATCAGGCTTTCGGTCTGGAACATGTAGCCGGCCCGCGTGTTGAGGCCCTTCAAGGGTTGGCCGAACGCGCGCACCGTGCCGGTGCTGGGCTGCAGCAGGCCCGCCCCCACATTCAGCAGCGTGCTCTTGCCGCAGCCCGTGGGGCCCACCACCGAGACGAACTCGCCCGCGCCCACGTGCAGCGAGACATCCTGCACCGCGGTGTAGCGCTGGCCGGGGTCATCCTTGCTGATGAAGGTGCAGGACACCCCCTGGAGTTCAAGGGCGGACAAGGTCTGGGCCTCTGTGTCAACCCTTGGGGTACTTGGCGTTGGCCTTCTTGACGAAGTCGTTGGTGTAGACGGCGTTCAGGTCGAGCTTAGCCTTGGCGATCTCGGCGTCCACACTGGCCAGCGCGCGGAAGGCCGTGTCGGCGCCCTTGTCCGGGATCATGCCGTCGGGCGACAAGGCCCCCTTGGCGGACAGGAAGGCATCGATGTAGACCGCGCGGTCGCCCAGCAGAAAGCTCTCGGGCACGTTGGTGATGATGTCGCTGGGCCCGGCGCCCTGGATCCACTTGTTGGCGCGCACCAGCGCGTTGGTCAGGGCCTGTGTGGTGTTGGGGTGCTTGTCGATGAAGACCTGCGGCGCGTAGAAGCAGCCTGCCGGCATGGGCCCGCCGAACACCTTGTCGGCCTCGGCCACCACGCGGGTGTCGGAGATGATCTTCAGGTCGCCCGAGCGCTGCAGCAGCGTGATCACGGGGTCCAGGTTGCTGATGGCGTCGATCTGCCCTGAGCGCATGGCCGCCACCGCACCCTGCGCGGCGCCCACGCCGATGATGCTGACATCGCTGGGCTTCAGGCCCGCCTTGGCCAGGATGAAGTTGACCATCACGTTGGTGGACGACCCCGGCGCCGTAACCCCCACCTTCTTGCCTTTGAGGTCGGCCACGGTCTTGTAGCCCGCCATGGTCTTGGGGTTGACGCCCAGCACGATCTGCGGCGCGCGACCCTGCAATGCGAAGGCCCGCATGCGCTGACCCTTGTGCTGCATGTTCACGGTGTGCTCGAAAGCGCCCGACACCACATCGGCGCTGCCGCCCACCACGGCCTGCAGGGCGCGTGCGCCCCCCGCGAAGTCGAC
This sequence comes from uncultured Rubrivivax sp., assembly GCA_964432385.1. GTDB lineage: Bacteria > Pseudomonadota > Gammaproteobacteria > Burkholderiales > Burkholderiaceae_C > Rubrivivax. Next base: position 2,130 of record CAYSOD010000137.1, on the reverse strand, counting down.
GATGGTGACATCCAGCCCTTCGGCCTTGAAGTAGCCGCGCTGCTCGGCAATCGTCAGCGGCAGGTAGTACAGCAGGTTCTTGCCGCCCACGGCGATGGTGAGCTTGGGCTTTTCCAGCGCCTGGGCCCACAGCAGGGAGGGCAGCGCCAGGCTGGCGCCTGCGGCGGCAACGAGATGACGACGGGACAGGGTCATGGTGGCGGTCTCCAGTGGTCAGGGGGCCCACGGGCACGGGGCTTCGCAGAAGGCGGACTGTAACGAGCGCCGGAAGGACCTAGGATGCATGGCAGGAGCAGCCCCATGCAAAGCACATCTTCCCCCTCGAGCGGCGCGGCCGCCTCACGCATCCTGCTGGTTACCGGTGCCAGTCGCGGCATCGGTGCAGCGGCCGCAAGGGCCGCGGCTGCAGCCGGCTGGGACGTGGCCGTCAACTACACCCGCGACGCACAGGCCGCCCAAGCCGTGGCCCGCGATGTGCGCGCGCTTGGCCGGCGCGCGCTGGTCGTGCAGGCCGACGTGGCCGACGAGGCCCAGGTTCTGGCCATGTTCGCCGCTGTCGACACCGGTCTGGGCCGGCTGACCGGCCTGGTCAACAACGCCGGGGTGGTGGACTTGCCCGCGCGGGTGGACGAGATGTCGCTGGAGCGCCTGCAGCGGATGTGGGCCATCAACATCACGGGCTCGTTCCTGTGCGCGCGCGAGGCGCTCAAACGCATGAGCCGGCGCCACGGCGGCGCGGGCGGGGCCATCGTCAACCTGAGCTCGGCCGCGGCTCGGCTGGGTTCGCCGAACCAGTACGTGGACTACGCCGCCTCCAAGGGCGCGATCGACACCTTCACCCTGGGCCTGGCCCGCGAGGTGGCGGCTGAAGGCGTGCGGGTCAATGGCGTGCGCCCCGGGCTCATCGACACCGACATCCACGCCAGCGGCGGCCTGCCCGACCGCCTTGCGCAACTGGCCCCCACCGTGCCGATGCAACGCGCCGGCACAGCCCAGGAAGTGGCCGCTGCCATCGTCTGGCTGCTGTCCGACGACGCGAGTTACGCCACCGGCACGACCGTGGACATCACGGGCGGTCGATGAAAGTCTGGTGGGCGGCCAGCGGAGCGCCCACGGGCTCCCCGTCGACGGCATCCACGGAGCCCTCCGACAACCAGCGCATGGCGCGGATGGCGTCATGGGTGAGTCGCTCCACCACCACCGGGGTCACGCCGCGCAGCACGTCGAGCTTTAGCGCCGCGGTGTAGCTCAGGTCGATGACGCGACCGGGCACGAAGGGCCCGCGGTCGTTGACCCGCACGATCACCGTGCGCCCGTTGGCGGGATTGGTCACGCGGGCAAAGCTCGGGATGGGCATGATCGGGTGGGCGGCCGTCATGGCGAACATGTCGTAAGGCTCGCCGCTGGACGTGGGGCGCCCGTGGTACTTGCGCCCATACCACGAAGCGCCGCCCCGCTCCAGCAGCGGCACATCAGCCGTGAGCGGCACGTACAGGCGACCACCGACCTCGTAGGGCTTGTTGGGGCCCCCGGGCTTCAGGGGTTCTATTCGCGGCACGGCGTTGGGCAATTCGGCCAGGCCCGGCGGTACGTTCAGGGGCGGGCCGTCCACCGCGAGATCAGCAGCGGGCCTTGAAGCAGGGGTGCGGGGGCTGGCGCAGGCTGCCAACAGCAGCGCCAAGCTCAACACAGCGAAGCATCGGAGGGAGCTCGAAGCGTTGGGCATCCCGGCATGTCCAAGCTGATGGGCTGATGGACTGACTGGCGCGACCGGCAAGAATCGAACTTGCGACGCGGCCTTCGGAGGGCCGCATGATATCCACTTCACCACGGTCGCCGTGATGCTTGCATTCTAGCGCCCGCCCCTTCGTGGCCCGAGCGACAGCGCCCGTTTGGAGGGTTCGCGTCAGGGGGGCGCCCGTATACTCTTGGGTTGCGTTTGAACAGCACCCATGGTGCGCCGTGAGCCTGCGGCGACCACGAGATCTTTCGAGTCCCCAGCCGATCCGGCAGGCGGTCGGCGGCCGAGGGACTTCAGCGACGACCCAAGACAGAACACCGAGGACCCCATGAGCGACTCCCCCGCAGCCCACGACGCCCACGAGGGCCCGATCAAGACGCCCAAGCAGT
>CAYSOD010000136.1:0-8880 GCA_964432385.1 uncultured Rubrivivax sp. | reverse complement strand
CCTACCTGTCGGAGAAGATCGGCTACGCCCGCTACATCACCATCTTCCGCCAGCTCGAGCGCCACCCCGACAAGCGCTTCCACCCCATCTTCCGCTGGTTCGAGCGCTGGTGCAACGACGAGTTCCGCCACGGTGAGTCCTTCGCTCTGATCATGCGCTCGCAGCCTCAGTTGCTCAGCGGACTGAACGTGTACTGGATCCGCTTCTTCCTGCTGGCGGTGTACGCCACCATGTACGTACGCGACCACACCCGGCCCATGCTGCACAACGCCATGGGTCTGGACTCCACCCGCTACGACTACCAGGTCTTCGACATCACCACCGAGATCAGCAAGCAGGTCTTCCCCGTGTCGCTGGACACCGACCTGCCAGCCTTCCGGCGCGGCCTGGAGCGACTGCACCGCATCCAGGTCTCCTACAACGAGGCCAAGGCGCAGGGCGGTGTGTGGGGCAAGCTGCGGCAGGCCGGCTTGGCCGTGGCAGGTGCGGCCACGTTTGCTCGCCTGTACCTGCTGCCGGTCAGGCGCCATGCCCTGCCGACGCAGGTGCGCATGGCACCGGCTTGGTGACCGTCATCGGCGGCCACCCAGCCGAAGACCGCACACCGAGGAGGCCTGAGCTCACATGACCAGCCCCCTCGTCGCGGTGGCCTTTGCCGTCTTCATCTGGTGGTTCAGCACGGGCCTGGTGCTGCTGCTCAACCGCCTGTCGCGCACGGGGGTGCGGGCCAGCCAGACGCTGTCCACCTTGCTGCTCGTGGGCGCGCTGTACGGGCTGAACCACACCGCCGGCCAGACCGATCTGGCGTCGGCGTACTGCGCCTTCACCTGCGCACTGCTGGCCTGGGGCTGGAACGAGCTGAGCTTTCTCACGGGTTGGATCACCGGGCCGCGCCGCACGGCCATCACCCGCGAACTGTCCGGCTGGCCGCGCTTTGTGGAGTCGGTGCGCGCCATCCTCTGGCACGAGGTGGGCATCCTGGCGGTGGGCGGGATCATCATCGCGCTGACCTGGGGGCGGCCCAACCAGATCGGCACGGCCACCTTCCTGGTGCTGTGGCTGCTGCGCACCAGCGCCAAGCTCAACCTGTTCTGGGGGGTGCGCAACCTGAGCGAGCAGTTCCTGCCTGCACACCTGGCCTACCTGGAGAGTTTCTTCCGCCGCCGCACCATGAACGCGTTCTGGCCTTTCTCGGTGCTCGTGGCCTGCGGTGCGCTGGCCTGGCTGGTGGCGCGCGCACTCGATCCGGCCAACGCCGCCGCGCAGACGGTCGGCTTGACCCTGGTAGGCACCTTGCTGACCCTGGCCATCGTGGAGCACCTGATGCTGGTGCTGCCGCTGGACACCACCGCCTTGTGGCGCTGGGCGCTGCGAACGGACAAGCGGCCCGGCCTTGGCCCAACGGCCCTGCGGCCGCGCCCCTGACCCGGCCGTAAGCGGCAACCCCAGGGACTCCTGCGCCACCAACGTTGCCCGATGATCACACCCTGACGCTTGAGATGAAATCACTGAACCTGAACGCCTGCTGCCGATGAACCCTGCCCCGTCGATCATTCCTGCCCCGCCCACCGCCCACGCACCGTTGGCCCTGGTCATCGGCAGTGGCTTTGGCGGCATGGCGGCGGCCATCCGCCTGGCCGTGCGCGGCTGGCGCGTGCAGGTGCTGGAAAAGCTCGACGCCCCTGGCGGCCGCGCCTATGTGTGGAAGCAGGACGGCTTCAGTTTCGACGCCGGGCCCACCATCATCACGGCGCCTTTCCTGCTGGACGAGCTCTGGGCCACCGCCGGGAGGAAGTTCTCCGACGACGTCGAACTCAAGCTCATGGATCCGTTCTACCGGATCCGCTTTGACGACGGCACCTGGTTCGACTACTGCGGCGATGCGCAGCGCATGCGCGACGAGGTGGCCCGATTCAGCCCGGAAGACCTGCCTGGCTACGAACGCTTTCTGGAAGAGGCCGCCAAGTGCTACCAACTGGGCTTCATCGAGCTCGGGCAGATCGCCTACAACACGCTCAACGACCTCATCTGGGCTGTGCCCAACATGCTCAAGATGAAGGGCTGGAACAGCATCTACCGGATGGCCTGCCAGCACTTCCAGAACCCCAAGCTGCGCGTGGTGTTCAGCTTTCACCCCTTGCTGATCGGCGGCAACCCGCTGGCCGTGACATGCATCTACAGCCTGATCAATACGCTGGAGCGGCGCTTTGGCGTGCACTGGGCCATGGGCGGCACGGGGGCCATCATCCGCGCCATGGTGAAGCTGCTGGAAAGCCTGGGCGGACAGATGCGCTATGACGCCGAAGTGCGCAAGATCGACGTGCAGGCCGGGCCCGGTGGCAAGCCCGTGGCCACGGGGGTGACGCTGGCCAGCGGCGAGCGCATTGCAGCATCCATCGTGGTGTCCAACGCCGACACCATGTGGACCTACCGCCACCTGATCGAGCCGCAGTACCGCAAGCGCTGGACCGACGCGCGCATCGAGCGCGGGCGGCACTCCATGAGCCTGTTCGTCTGGTACTTCGGCACCAACCGGCGTTGGGACGATGTGCCGCACCACATGATGGTGCTGGGCCCGCGCTATGAAGAGCTGCTCAAGGACATCTTCAAGCGCCACAAGGTGCCCCAGGACTTCAGCCTGTATCTTCACAGACCCAGCGCCAGTGACGCGTCCGTGGCGCCGCCGGGCTGCGACGCCTTCTACGTGCTGAGCCCCGTATCGCACCTGGACAGTGGCACCGACTGGCCCGCCACGGCCGAGAGCTACCGCCTGGCCGTGCAGGAGGCCCTGGAGCGCACCGTGCTGCCAGGGCTGTCGCAGCACGTGGTCACCTCGCGCATGACCACGCCGCAGGACTTCCAGGACCGTTTGCTGTCCTACAAGGGCGCGGCCTTCGGCATGGAGCCGCTGCTGCTGCAAAGCGCCTGGTTCCGCCCGCACAACCGCAGCGAGGACGTGGAGCGCCTGTTCGTGGTGGGCGCGGGTACCCACCCTGGCGCGGGGGTGCCCGGGGTGCTGATGTCGGCCCGCACGCTGGAACAGGTGCTGCCGGATGTGAAGGCCTTCAGCTGAACGCTGCCATGCAAGACCCGGTCAAGACTTCAGGAGGCACGCCATGAACCACCCCCTGCCCCCCTCAGCAGACCCGGCCCTCATGCAGCCCCTGGACGCCGACGCGCGGCGCGCGCTGATGCGCGGGGGCTCCAAGACCTTCTTCGCCGCCTCGCTGCTGCTGCCCTCCCGGGTGCGCGAGCCGGCCACGGCGCTGTACGCCTACTGCCGCCTGGCCGACGATGCCGTGGACCTGGGCGACGACCCTCACGCAGCCGGGCGCGTGCTGGCGCAGCGCTTGGACGCCATCTACGACGGCCGCCCGGGCCCCGCCGACGCCGACCGGGCCCTGGCACAGGTGGTGCACCGCTTTGCCATCCCGCGCGCGCTCGTGGATGCCTTGCTCGAGGGTTTTCTTTGGGACGCGCAGGGGCGGCAGTACCACACGCTGTCAGACGTGCAGGCCTACGGGGCCCGTGTGGCCGGCACGGTGGGCGCGATGATGGCGTTGGTGATGGACACGCGCGGTCCGCAGGCCGTGGCGCGCGCCTGCGAGCTCGGTGTGGCCATGCAGCTCACCAACATCGCCCGCGACGTGGGGGAAGACGCGCGCAACGGCCGGCTGTACTTGCCGCGTGACTGGTTGGCCGAGGCTGGCATCGACGCCGATGCGTGGCTCAAGGCGCCGGCCTTCACGCCCGCCGTCGGTACGGTGGTGCAACGCCTGCTGCGGGCCGCCGACGTGCTGTACGCCCGGGCCGAGGCGGGCATCGCCGACCTGCCCCTGGACTGCCGCCCGGCCATTCAGGCCGCCTGCCGGGTGTACGCCGAAATCGGCCACCAGCTCGAGCGGGAAGGCCTGGACTCAGTGTCGCACCGCGCCGTGGTGTCCAAGGGCCGCAAGCTCGCGCTGCTGGCCGCCTCCACAGGTGCCGCGCTCCTGCACTCCCCCTTTGGCCGCAAGCCCCTGGCCCCGCTGCCGGAGATCGCCTACCTGGTGGAGGCCGTGCAGCGCTGCGAGGCCCGCCCCGGTGGTACGGGCGGCGCCACGCCACGCCGCAGCTTCGACGAGCGCATGGAGTGGGCCACGCAACTGCACGCCCGCCTCATCGACCGCGAGCAGCAGCGCGCCCACGACCGGCAGAGCCGGGCCTGACACCGGAAGCCGCTACCCCGATGGGCGACCTGCCGCTGCTCAAGCTGGTGGAAGTGCTGGGCATCGCCGTGGCCGGCGGCGGCTTCGTCTGGTGGCAGTGGCGTGACGTCCAACGCGCGCAAGAAGCCTCACGCCGTGCGCGCGAAGCCCGGGAAGCCGACGCGGCCCAAGGCCCCAAGACCCCTGCGGCCCCTTCGACCGCTGCCGCCCCTGCGGCGCCACCGGTCCCACCCGAACGATGAGCCCCGCTGCCCTCAAGATCACGCACATCCTGTGCGCATGCCTGTTCATCGGCAACGTCATCGTCAGCGGCGTGTGGGCCGCCATGGCCGAGCGCACGCAAGACCACACCATCATCCGCTTCAGCAACCGCATGGTGCTCATCACCGACGTGCTGTTCACCGCAGGGGGCTCCGTCGGCATCGTGCTGACTGGCTACTTGATGGCCCACCGCTGGGGGGGTGAGAGCGGGCATCCGTGGATCCAGTGGTCCTACCTGCTGTTCGGCCTGTCCGGGCTGATCTGGCTGTTCGTGCTGCTGCCCATCCAGTTGCGGCAGCGCCGTTTGCTGGCCCAGACCACCCAGATCACGGCGCAGTACCGGCGGCTGTCTCGTCAGTGGCAACTGTGGGGAGCGCTGGCCACGCTGCTGCCCCTGCCTATCCTGTATTTCATGATCACCAAGTCGGCCGGGTGAGCCTTGCCGTGAGGGACTTGCGCGGTCAGGTGGTCCTCGTCACCGGGGCGGCCTCGGGCATCGGGGCAGCCGGCGCCGCGGAGTTGCTGCGCCGTGGTGCGGTGCCGGTGCTGGTGGACCAGGATGCAGCCGGGCTGGCCGCCCAGGCTGAAGCGCTGGTGGCGCGCGGTCTGCAGAGCCCGCTGACGGTCGTGTGCGACGTCACCTCACTGTCCGCCTGCGAAGCCGCCGTGCAAGCTGCGCTGCAGCGCCACGGCCGCCTGGACGTGGTCTGGGCGAATGCCGGGATGGCCGCCTTCGGGCCCCTGGCCCACACCGACCCGGCCGCCTGGCGGCGCTGTATCGAGGTCAATGTGATGGGTTGCTTCCACACCGTGCGCGCAGCCCTGCCGGCCATCCAAGCGCAGCAAGGCTACGTGTGCATCACAGCCTCGGTCGCCACCTTCGCCCACCCGCCCATGATGTCGGCCTACGCCGCCTCCAAGGCCGCCGTGGAGGCCATGGCCAACGCCTGGCGCATCGAGCTGTCTGCCCACGGCGTGGACCTGGGCGTGATCCATGCCTCCTGGGTGCGCACGCCCCTGGTGGAGGAAGGCGAACTGCACCCGGGCTTCATCCGGCTGCGGCAGACGGTGCCCGCCCTCATGCGGCAGGCCATGACACCGCAAGAGGCTGCTCGCCGCATCGTCGACGGCATGGCGCAGCGCAGAAGCCGCATCTGGGTGCCGGGCTGGGTGCGCCTGCTGCACGCCCTGCGCTCGCTGCTGCACCTGCCGCAAGCCGAGCGCGAGCTGCGCCAGGCCGCACCCGAGCTGGAAGCGATGTACCTGGAGGTGATGGCCTCAGAGGGTGCGCAGGCTTCGTCCTACGCGCCCAGGGAGCTGCAGCGGGCCCGGGAGCGTGAAGGCGCCCCGCCGTGAGGCGAGCACAGCGCAGAGTCGGCAGGTATGGGCACGGAGACGGCACCGGCTCCGTGCGAGCCCTATTGCCGGTCTTCTGCACGGTCGGATGGAGGGCGGCTCTCACCGCTTGAGGATGCGCACCAGGTTCACGTAATCGTCGGTGAACACCGGCAAGCCCGGGTCCACCTGCAGTGGCTGAGCCGCCTCGCGCAAGGGCGTTGCCTGCAGTAGGGCGGCATTGCGCGTCACGATCACCTGGTCGGTGGACGACAGCCAATAACCGGGCCCGTCGACCGTGGGCGGCGAGTCCGAGATCAGCACGGCCTGCATGCCAAACGCCTGCGCGAGGTTGTGCAGCGCGGGCATCAGGTTCACGAACCGGTTGGTGGCCTGGAACACGAGCACGCCATCGGGCTTGAGGTGCTTGACGTAGGCCGCCATCGCCTCGCGGGTGATCAGGTGCGTGGGGATGGAGTCGCCCGCAAAAGCGTCCATGGCCAGCACGTCGTACTGGCGCGGTGCCTCGCGCTCCAGGGCCAGGCGGCCATCGCCCACCACCACCTCGTAACGCCCGGGGAACTTGGGCAGGAAGGTGAATTCCTCCATCGCCGCGCGCACCACGGCCGGCGAGATCTCGTAGAACACCCAGTCATCACCCGGCCGGGCATAGGCCGCCAAGGCCCCGGCGCCCAGGCCGATCACACCCACCTTGCGCGGGCCCTCGGGCAGGCTGGCGAACACCCGGCCATAGCCGGAGGTGGGCCCGAAGTAGCTCGAGGGCGTCATGCGCAGGTCTTCACGCAGCAGTTGCCCGCCGTGGGCGATGGCGCCATGGATCAGGTTGCGAAAGGGCTCGCCACCCGTGTCGTTGTCGCGAGTGCGCACGACGCCGTAGAAGTCACGGTCCATGAAGCGCACCGAGTCTACGTAGGTCCTCACCCCCTGCGCCGACAGCACGCCCGTGAGCAGCACCAGGCCCGCCACCGCACCGCGGGCCAGCCACTGGCCGGTGGCATGGCCCTGCCCCAGGGGCAACGCCAGACCGGCGAGGCCCGCCACCACCAGCGCCGCGTACAGCTCGAAATAGCCCTTGAGCACCAGCGGGGCCAGCACCGCCATGCACAGCGACCCCAGGGCACCACCCACCGACATGCACAGGTAGAACGCCGTCAGCCGCCGCGGCTCGGGCTTCAGGCGGGCCAGTTCACCGTGGCAGGCCATGCACACGACGAACAGGCCCAGGGCGTAGACCGGCGTGACCCGGTGCAGATCCAGGGAGTCCGACAGCCAGGCCATCAGCGGCAGGCTCAGACCCGCCAGGGGCAGGAACAGCGCGCGCAGGTACCAACGCGGGTGATCGAAGCTGATGATGAAGGTCACCAGGTACAGCGCCAGGGGGATGACCCACAGCAGCGGCGCTGAGGAGATGTTCTGCGTCAGGTGCGAGGTCACGCCCAACAGCATGGCTGAGCCCACAGCCGACAGCAGGATCCAGGTCAGCGGGCCGGCGCCCGCGACCGCCTGCGGTGCGGTACCGGCCGCTGGCGCCGCCGCGGCAGAGACTTGGGAAGGCTCGGCGGGCGCGGCGGGCGACTGCGGCGCTGACGCAGCCTTCAGGGTCCGCCACCCGAGCGCAGCACACAGCACGGCAAACACGGCGAACAGGGCCGACCAGGACCAGCTGACCTGTCGGTTGCCCATCATCGGCTCGATCAGGAACGGAAAGCCAAGCAGTGCCAGCAGCGAGGCGAAGTTCGACAACGCAAACAGCCGGTACGGGGCCGCAGCGTGGAAGCGCCGGGCGTACCAGGCACCCACCAGGGGCGTGGTGGTCGACAGCAGGAAGTAGGGCAAGCCGATGGTGGCACACAGCAGCAGCAGGATGCGGCTGATGGGCTCCTCGGTGCCCGTCGGGCGCCAGCCCTCACCCACCAGGATGGGCATGGTCAGTGCGGCGGTGGCCAGCAGCGCGGTGTGCAGCATCACCTGGCGCTTCAAGCTCAACCAGCGCGTCACCGCATCGGCATAGGCATAGCCCGCCAACAGGGCGGTCTGAAAAAACAGCAGGCAGGTGGCCCACACGGCGGCCGACCCGCCGAACCAGGGCAGGATCTGCTTGGCGATCAGTGGCTGGACTAAAAAGATGAGGAAGGCCGAGATGAAGATGACCAGGGCGTAGTGCATGCGGATCCCAAAAGCCGTCGGGTGGAGGTCACTCGCCGCGGCCTGTGGAGCTGCGAACGGGCGGCCGCGACTTTACCGGGGCTCGGCCGCCTGGGGCCGCGCCGGGGCTTCGCTCAAGGGCACCAGCTCTCAGCCCGCCTCGGCCGCCAGCACGCCGCGGCGGATCTGGTCGCGCTCCATCGACTCGAACAGCGCCTTGAAGTTGCCTTCGCCAAAGCCTTCGTCGCGCTTGCGCTGGATGAATTCGAAGAACACCGGCCCGAGCAGGGTCTGGCTGAAGATCTGCAGCAGCAAACGCTGCTGGCCGCCCGTGGTGCTGCCGTCCAGCAAGATGCCGCGGGCCTGCAGTTGCGCCACGGGCTCGCCGTGGCCGGGCAGGCGCTCGGCCAGCATCTCGTAGTAGATGTCGTTGGGCGCGCTCATCAAAGGGACGCCGGCCATTTGCAGTGCGTCCACGGTACTGATGAGGTCGTCCGTGGCCAGCGCGATGTGCTGGATGCCCTCACCGTTGAACTGCATGAGGAACTCCTCAATCTGCCCGGTGCCGCCCTTGCCCGACTCCTCGTTCAGCGGGATGCGGATCAGGTTGTCCGGCGCGGTCATGGCCCGGCTGGTGAGCCCGGTGTGCTGGCCCTGGATATCGAAGTACCGGATCTCGCGGAAGTTGAACAGCTTCTCGTAGAAGCCACCCCAGTACGCCATGCGGCCGCGGTAGACGTTGTGCGTGAGGTGGTCGATGGTGTGAAGGCCATGGCCCACGGGCCGGCGCGGCGCGCCCTCCAGCCACTCGAAGTCGATGTCGTAGATGGACTTGCCATCCTCGAAACGGTCGATCAGGTACAGCGGCGCGCCCCCAATGCCCTTGATGGCCGGCAGGCGCAGCTCCATG
>CAYSOD010000135.1:0-8880 GCA_964432385.1 uncultured Rubrivivax sp. | reverse complement strand
CAAAGGCGACCGCTACTGCGCCCGCAGCTTCGGTGACATGAAATCCGAGGGCTACGACTGCTCCGGAGCCGAGCGCAACACGCCGCTGTGCTTGTCCAGGGCCAAATGGCGCTGCAGCGGCAAGACATCCCGCCCGTGAAACCCGCCCATCCCCCCGAGCACGCCTACACCCGCCTCTGGTTCTGGAACAGCGCCGGTGCTCAGACCCTGCTCTGCCCTGTGCACGAAGCTACTGACATCAAGCAACGCCTAATCGCAGAGGGCGCCGTTGTCTGGCACACCGAAGTGTATAACGCCTAGATTTCTGCGATCAACTGCTGCAAAGAAATACCGTACAACTCCGCCAACGCAAACAGCTTACTTAACGATACCTCAATTTCACCTTGCTCCAGCCTACTGTAAGCAGCTTGACTGACACCTAGCACATCTGCAACTTGTGTCTGCGTCAGTCCGGCAGCAACTCGTAGCCCTCTAATCCTGCGACATATCGTCAACTGCCGGTGAATGGCCACGCCGCGTACCCGCTCATCGTTTAAGGCTACTCACTACACCGAAACCACGTAATCTGACGCCATGGAAACGTCTGTTTCTCGCTACGACTTCGCGCCCATCACAGGCAGCGAAACCACCGAGGAGGGCTACCTCCGCGTCTGGTGTCGTGCGGCGCGCACGGGGACCCAGCTCTACCGGCGTGCAGATGGCTCCCAAGTACGGGAATACCGTCCGCCGGAGGAGGTCAGCAACCCTGACTCCCTCACGACGTTCGGCATGAAACCCGCGACCTGGGGACATCCCCCGGTCCTGCTCGATTCGGCGAACACCAAGCAGTTCCAGATCGGCTACTCCGGTAGCCAGGTCCGGTACAACGACGGCTTCGTCGAAGTCGCCCTGGTCGTCACCGACCAAGACGCCATCGAGAAGATCAAGCGCAAGGACGCCACCGAGGTGTCCGCTGGCTACAAAGTCGACTTCGACCCAACCCCCGGTCTTACCCCCGAGGGCGAGGAGTACGCCGGCGTCCAGCGCAACATCCGGGTCAACCACATCGCCATCGTTCCCCGCGGCCGGGCTGGCCCGGAGGTTCGACTCCTCATGGATCGCATGGATGCGGCCGACGCCGTCTCCTTCGACCCCGAGTGGATCCGCGACAGCGGATCGGCGCTCCAGCCCTGTCAACCTGCATCTCCCGTTATGGCAACCGTCAAACTCGACGGCCTGGAGATCGATCTGCCCGCTGAATCAGCTAGCGCGGTCCAGTCCTTCGCACGGGACATGGAGCGCCAACTCAAAGCTGTTTCCACCGAGCGCGACGAGCTGTCTTCCAAGCTCGACTCGCTTCAAGCGGACTTCGATGCCCTCGCCTACGAAAAGGAAGCTGCCGAAGGCCGTGCTGATGCTCTCGATGAGCGCATCACCGAGCTCGAGGGCGGCTCTCCCCGCATCGACACCGCCGAGCTGGACAAGCTCGTCGCGGCCCGCCTCGCCACCCTCCAGAAACTGGCCCCCGCCTTCGCCGAGGACTTCAAGTTCGACGGCATCGACGACGCCAGCCTCTACAGCCAAGCCTTCGAGAACCTGACCGGTTCCGCCCCCCGCGAAGACGCTGAGCCCGCCTACATCCAAGGCGTGGTCGACGGCATCATCGCCGCCCGCAGCGACGAGGGCGAAGAAGGCGAAGAGTCTGAGGAAGGTGCCGACGAAACCTCCGAGGACGAGGGCGAAGCCCCCGAAATCAAGGAAGACCGCGCCGACAGCACCGCTTCCCTCCGGGACGCCCTGAAAGGCGCCGGCCGTGGCACCGCAACCCCGGTAGACGCCTACCGAGCTCGGCAAGCGGATGCCTGGAAGCGTCCCCTCACCGCCACTAAGTAAGGAGTTCCTTCCATGGCCGTTACCTTCACCGCCACCACTGTCGCGAACCCCACCGGGGCTCAAGGCAGCTATCCCCTCTCCCTGGTCAAAGGCCACGAGGGCATGCTGGCTGATCTGCAGGCTTATGTCTGCCGCAGCTACCGCAACCAGACCGGCGCCGCCATCCCCTACGGCGTTTTGGTCGCCACCGACAACACCCCGACCAGCAACGACGCCCTGGCCGTTGAGATCGCTACCGGCACCACCCTGATCCAGGGCATGGCCGTGAGCTCTCAAGTGCTGGAAGGCGCCAGCCTCGGTCAGGCTTACACCCCGGTTCCGACCCCGGTGTACAGCGACGGTCGCTTCGGCTACCCCGACAAAGAGACCGTGAACGTGGTCTCCAAGGGTGTTGTTTGGGTTTACAGCACCGCCGCCATCGCCCTGGGTGATGCCGTGCGCTTCTTCAAAGCTGACCACAGCGGCACCGTCTCCGGCGCCTTCCTGGGTCGCTTCACGAAAACCGCCGTTGCCACCAAGACCGTCGAGATCACCGCTGGTGCTCGTTGGCTGTCTGAAACCTCGGCCGCCGGGCTGGTCCTGCTGGAGATTGACATCCCCGGCATGACCTACTCCGCCGACGCTTGATCACGGAGCCTCTTGCCATGACCACCGAAATCCGTAACGACGAGGTCGGCGTTTTTCTCGCCCGCGAGCTGGAAACCATTCTGGCCCGCACTTTCGAGGTCGAGTACGCCGACATCAAGTACAGCCAGCTGATCCCCCTCTCTTCTGAGGTGGGTCCCGGTGCTGACTCCTACACCTACCGAGTCTTCGACAAGCAAGGCTCGATGAAGGTGATTGGCGACAAAGCCCAAGACCTGCCCCGCGCTGACGTGCTCCGCAAGGAAGTCACCCTGCCGGTCCGCAGCATCGGCGGCTCCTTCGCCTACACCATCCAGGAAACCCGTGCCGCCGCCATGGTGCCCGGCATGAACCTGGAGCAGCGCCGCGCCAACGCCGTGCGCCGCGCCTACGAGGAGAAGATGCAGGAGATCGCCTTCTTCGGCGACACCCCGTCCGGCATGAAGGGCTTCTTCAACAACGATCAGGTCGACAAAACCGTGCCGAACAAATGGTTCGACACGGTCGGCGTCACCACTGACGAAATGCTGGAGCTCCTGAACGAGGCCCCCACCCGCCTGGTGCAGAACTCCAACATGAAGGAGATGCCCAACACGATGCTGGTGCCCTACAACGTGTACCGCATCATCTCCACCACCGCGAGGTCGACCACCTCGGACACCACGGTGATGGAGTTCTACCTGCGCACCAACCCGATGATCTCGGCGATCGAACCGATCAACGAGCTCGAAGCCTCCAAGTCCAGTGGCTTCCTGTCCAAGGACCGGATCATGGTGTACGACCGCAGCCCTGACAAGCTGCAGCTGCACGTCCCTCAGCCGCTGGAGTTCCTGCCTCCCCTGCGCCAGGCCCTCGAGTTCACGGTGGCCGCCCACGCCCGCGTTGGTGGTCTCTCGCTCTACTACCCCAAGAGCGTGATGGTGCTGGAAAAGGCTTGATCTTTCTCGCCTTTTCCCACCTACCCTGAATGGGTTGCACTGTTCTTCACACCTAGTCATGATCATCGTTTACCGCCCTGAACTTGAAAACCCTCCGATGGACAAGGAGTGCACCATCGGCTTCTCGTTCGTCGCCGGCGGCGGCCTTCCTGATCACATCCAAGTCAGCTCCGGCGTCACCCGTGACTTCCCTGAGAGCATCTGGGACAAGATCAAGGACTACGACGTGGTCAAGAACCTCCTCTCCCTCGGCGCCTTGCGCGTCCAGGACGAGGAGCCTGCGGCCGAGGCCACGGCGACCCCAGTCGCGCACGACTCCATCGCCGATCTGCCCCTCACCGAGGCCATGAACCTCGTCGAGGCCAGCTTCGACCTGGACCAACTGCGCCGCTGGGACGCCAAGGACTCCCGCATCCGGCTGAAGAACGCCATTGGCAAGCGCATCAGCGCCATCACTGAGGGCAACGGCTGATGGCAGTCCCCACGTCCAGCGCCTTCCTCCTCCGCTTCCCCGAGTTCGGTGAGCAATCGCTCTCGGTGGTGGAGGGAGCTCTGGCCGAGGCCGGGCGTTACGCACCCGCCACGACGTGGGGCACTGTCCACACCGACGCCGTCAGCTATCTCGCGGCGCATCTGCTCGCCACCCGGACGATGCAGATCGGCCTCCAGGTCGGCGCCCCGTCGGGCGCACCCACGGGCACTGGTTTCGCCGCCACGCTCTACGGCCAGGAGTACAAGCGGCTGCTCGACAGCCTCCCCCTCAGTGGCTTCGCCCTCTGACCATGGCAATCCCGGCAAGCACGGTTTCCGCCTACGCCCCCTGGGGTAACGCCCAGCTGACGTTCGAGGTCGGCACCGGCTACGCCGTCACGGATGCCGCCACGGGCAACGCGATCCAGGCCACTGAGGTGATCGAGTACCTGGCCGCCCTCAGCCTCCAGGCCCCGAACTGGAAGCCCGAGAGCGGCGTGGACGCCACGTCCTACGCCTGCCGCGGGCGCCTGCTGAGCCCGGCAACCCTCGACCCGCGCATCACCAACGGCGCTCAAGCCGAAGCCGTCATCAACGGCTACCGCGGTCGCTTCGAGCTTGTCTTCGACCTTGCCATGGACGCGGCCCACCGCCGCGACCTGCGCCAGACGATCGAAGGCACCTTCCGCGTCATCGGAGGCCCGACCTGATGCCCGCCCCCAAGCGCCAACTCAGCCGAGCCCTCGAGGACGCCACCGCGACCGCCATGCGCCAACTCGGCACCTGGCTTGACGCCCGCTTCACCGAGGAGATCTCCGCGGTGAAGTGGCCCTACCCGACACCCCCCAAGGTTCGGGACATCGTGGACACCGGCCGCCTCCGCGCCAGCCAGACACGCGTCGTCAATTCCGACGGCTCCGTGACCTTCAGCTGGCCCACCGAGTACGCCAGCCAAGTCCACGAGGGCGGAGTCTCCACCGAGGGACTGCGCTTTCCCGGCCGGCCCTGGACGAAGGCCCCTCTCGAGGAAGCCCCGGCCAAGTTCGGCCAGCTGTTGCGCTCCGCTCTGGAGGCGCAGCAGTGACGATCTCGACGGCCTACCCACCGGTCACGCTGCTGCGCAGCAACCTTGAGCGCTACGTCCTCGACTTGTACGAGGTCGGTGGCTCCACCCTCAAGGCGTACACGGCCTGGCCTGGCTACTACACCCTCCCCGATCGCAGCCGCATCCCCGCGGTCTACGTCACCGGTGCCTCGATGGTCCCCTCCAACTGGACCATCACCGGCATCGAGTGCGTGATCGAGGACGTCCCCGAGATCACCAGCCCCGGTTCGTACACGGGCGTCCTCTCGTTCGAGAGCTGGAACGTCCGCTTCACGAACTACGGCACCAAGAAAGGCACGCGCATGCCGGTCTCGATGCTCGACATCAGTCGGCGCATGGCACGCGCCTTCCCACGGGACCCAGTCACGTACATGGCCCGGACCGAGGCCACCTTTGAGGCCCTCACGGCCCGCATCCGCGGCGCCGTCCTGAACCCCCCGATCCCCTAAGGAGTCACCACCATGGCCGACTACGCCATCGGGCTGTCGTTCCACAAGGCTCACCGGACCCTGGTCCGCGCCGTGGAACTGGTTGCCCCCGCCCGCTATTTCGCCGCCCGTGACACGGCCGGCAACGTCACCCTGCCGTCGCTGGCCACCGGCTTCAGCTACATCGAGCTGCAGGGCCTGACCCAAGCCAACTTCCAGATCAACGACAACAACCAGGAGTTTCGCCTGCTGGGCGATGACGGCTGGATGGACTCGGTGATCACCGGAGCCTCGGTGCAAGCATCCTGCACCGGCTACTTCCTGCGCCAGACCGAGATCCCGAGCGGCTCCACGACCCCGAGCTACTTCGGCAACTACGACGAGGGCTTCGACCTCATCCAGCGCGCCCGCTATGACAAGAACTTCGAGATCTACATCGAGTTCCTGAAGGAGCTGGGCCAGGCCAGCGGCAGCAGCGGCAACTTCATCTACGACTTCACCGGCTTCAACGCCGTCGTCCAGAACTACTCCGAGAACGTCACGGCTGAAGGTCTCACCGAGATCTCTTTCGACCTGATGTCCCGCGGTCGTCCTGTGTTCGGCAAGTACGACGCCGGCTCCACCGCGCTGAACTTCGGTGCTGTGCAGGCCAGCCTGCTGTTCCTGGTGGCCGGCACCCGTCAGGTGGCCTACACCCCCCTGGACAACGCCAGCGCTGTCGCAACCTCGAGCACGGTTACCGCGACCTACACCAGCAACGGCACCGTGGCGCTCACCGGCCTGGCCCTGGGTCAGACGGACGGCTCCGGCTTCCGCCTGGAGCTCGCTTCCACCGGTGCACGCGTACCTGCGACCGTCGCACTGGGTGGCGCGGGCACCAACGTGGTGACCCTCACCCCGAGCTCGGCTCTGGCTGCAGCCACGATCTACCGCTTGAAGGTTGCTGATGGTGCCATCACCCAGGTGGTGGGCGGCGTGAGGCGTCCGATCCAAGGCGGCACGATCGAGTTCCGCACCGCTTGATCAGCGGCCTGTACCGTTCCTCGGCCCCTACCAAGGGGCCTTTTTTGTCGCCATGCACCACGACCTACTCGTCGAGCCGGAAACGAGCTGCGTGTACGCAGTGAACTGCCGAGTGGAGGGCTCCACGCTCCACTGCGGAGCCCTCTATCTCGAACCCCTGATCCCCGACCAGCGTATACGCTTAGCGTATGGCGACGCTAGATTTGAGGTTGAACTTCCGACAGAGCTGATCAACCAGCCGGACCCATACAGGGGCTGGCAGGTTGCTCTACCACTACGCGATGAGTAAGTACGCCAGCCTTCTCTTCCCCGCCGATAAATACCACGAGATCGGCCCGTTCCGATTTCCTGTGTACAACGACCTTGTGCCAGGTGAAGCGAAACAGATCGAGGCTATTTCGCGCAAACAGTCCAGGTCGACGTTTGCATCAATCAAGCTGGCACAACGTATCGCCAAAGACAAGGGTATTAGCACCAAGGAAGCAATCGACCTTCTTGGTAACACCAGTGAAGAGAACCAGGACCTTCTGTACGACTACGCCCCCGAGCTCGAAGACCTCCAGAAGAACAGTGTCGGCGCCGTCGAGCAACAGGTTGCCTTCGTGACCCTGTTCATGCAGTACCGGGCGGAGGTCAAGCTCCCCAAGGGCAAGGACTGGCAGCGCCTCGAGGACTGGTCCGAGGCCGACACCGAAGCCATGCCGTCCAAGCTGATGGAAGACGTGTTCCGCATGATCGGCTGGGAGCGTGACGGCTGGCCGGAGCCCGAGACCGAGGGAAAGCCCGAGGAAGAGGAGCAGGAGTTCAGCCCACCCCCGACGAGATCCTGAAGGAATGCGAAGCCGTTCTGCGCACAGCTCCGACCGACTGGGACGCGATCTACATCCGCTTGCGCGCCTCCGCTCTCGGAGCTGACTTCCCCCGAGAGCGGTTCTTGCGCACACCGGTGAGCACCATCCGCATGGTGATCCGCGAGCTCGAGCAGCGAGAGCAGGCCGAGGCAAATCTGAACGCCCTGACCACAGCACGGCTGACGCAGCTGGTGCTCCAAGTGGCGCACGGGTTCTCCGGGTCAAAGCGCCCCGCCCCGAAGATCGCCACTAAGGACTTCCTGCCCTACCCGGACTGGCGCCCGATCGCCGCGGAAGCGGACGGCCCCGATCAACCGACGAAGTTCGTGCTCAGCGAGCTCGGGAGAAAGCACCTGATTCCGATCCATGTGCTCACCGCGCTGATGACCCCGGCAGATCAGCGGCCGTAACATACGGCTAGCGCATAGGGAAGGTCAGTGGCTGATTTTCAGCTCAAAGTAACGGCTGAGACTCAGGCAGCAGAGAAGGATATTAAGCGCCTTGATAAGACCGTAAGCGACGCCACTAAAGACCGAAAGATCCGCATCGATTTCGGCGAAATAAATAGAAGTTTCAAAGACGTAGACAGGAACATCAAAGAAGCTAGCAACACGATCAAGACGTTCTACAGCGTCAGCAAGCGAATCCCTGGAATAGGTGACCGAGTCCGCGAATTTGAGGACCTGGCCAAAGGGACAGCGAACCTGGCGCGTAATGCACCGGCAGCTGCTGCTGCTCTGCGCGAGAACGCCAAAGCCGGCTCAATCCTTTCCAACAGCTTCGAGGCCGCCGGTGGGGCCGCCAACACGCTGATCAGCAACTTGGCGCGGGCGGGCTTCGCCCTATTCGCCGTGCAGCAGGCGGTAGGCGCGCTGCGCAGCGCTTTTGGTGGCTTCTTCAACGAGACCATCGGCCGCGAGATCCAGCTGCGCGAGACGATCCTCAAGACCCAGACCACCCTTGCCTCGACCAACAAGGTTTTCCGCAACGGCAAGGAGATCACCGACCCCTACCAGAAAATCGTCTCCCTGACCGGTGAGATCAGCAAGCGGATCGATTCCATCCGAGAGCGGTCCATCGCCCTCGCGGGCGTCACCTCGAACGACGTCATCGAGGTCTTCGGCATCTTGGCCTCCCAAATCGGTCAAGTCGGCGGCGGTCTGAAAGAGGCTGAGGACCTGGCGATCAACTTCGCCGCTGCCCTCGGCACGTTCGGCATCCCGCTGTACCAGGCGCGTCAGGAGATCGGTTCGATCCTGCGCGGCGACATCACCATGGATTCCTACCTGGCCAAGTCGCTGGGTATCACCAACAAGGACATCGCCGATGCCAAGACCAAAACGGGCGGGGTCGTCAAATTCTTGGAGGAGCGGCTAGCCGCTTCCGTCGCCGGCCAGCGCATCGCGGCTCAAGGCTTCGCCGGCGTCGTTTCCAACATCAAGGATCTCTCCGAGCTCGTGAGCCAGCGCTTCGGTGCCGGGCTCCTGGATCCACTGCTCGGCGGTCTCACCAGGGTCTTCGACTTCCTGTTCAAGATCCGCGAAGAGGTCTTCGCCATCGCCAGCGGC
>CAYSOD010000134.1:0-8904 GCA_964432385.1 uncultured Rubrivivax sp. | reverse complement strand
CAACACCCTGAACCTGGACAACCGCCCGGGCTCCTGCGGGCGTGTCCCCTTTTGGGAAAAGACCAACCTGCGCCTGGTGCGGTTTGATGCGGCCACCAACACCCACCCACGCGGACCAGAGGGCTGGCTTCAGCTCGCCGCCGTGAACGAGCCGGGCGAGGCGATCGGCAAGATCCACAACTACCCGGACATCGTGGCCGGCCGCTTCGAGGGCTACACCTCGGCGCAAGACACCGAGCGCAAGATCCTGCGCAACGTCTTCGAGCCGGGCGATGCCTGGTGGTCCAGCGGCGACTTGCTGCGCTGCGACGCCGACGGCTACTGCTGGTTTGTCGACCGCATAGGTGACACCTTCCGCTGGAAGAGCGAAAACGTGTCCACCACCGAGGTGGCTGACGTCCTGGGCGACTTTCCCGGCCTGCTGGCCATCACCGTGTATGGCGTGCAGGTGCCGGGGCATGAGGGCCGTGCCGGCATGGCAGCGCTGGTGATGCAGCGCGGCGCCGCGTTCGACCCCGCAGCCTTTCATGCTTTTGCCTCGGCCCGATTACCCCGCTACGCGGCGCCCGTCTTTGTGCGCCTTTCGCCCGAGCCCGACATGACCGGCAACTACAAGCTTCGCAAAGTAGACCTGCAGCGTGAGGGCTTCGACGCTTCACAAGTGCAGGACCCGCTGTTCGTACGCGTGGACTCTGCTGGAAGCTACCTGCCGCTGAGCGACGCCACGTTGCGTGAGGCCCTGGGTGGCTGAATCGGCCGAAGCAGACGCTGGGGCGCACCCCGAAGCCGATCCGGACATCGCCCACGACCTGGTCGGCGAGCCCCAGGACGGCGCCGCGCAGGCCCCTGCCGATTCGATCGCACCCGCAGCGGGCGGCCAGGCGGGTCCTTTGGCCGGCCCCAGTGCCGGCCCCCGGCCGCAGGGGCTGGAACTGGACTTTCCGCTGGCGCCGCCGCAACCGGACGGGACCGTTGTGGAGGTGGCCGAGGGCCTGCTGTGGGCCCGGATGCCCATGCCCATGGGCCTGGATCACATCAACATCTACCTGATCCGGGACGGTGCGGGCTGGCTGGCGGTGGACACCGGCCTCGCACTGCCCCACACGCGCGAGCTCTGGGAGCGGCTGGTCAGCACCGCACTGGGTGGCGCGCCGCTGACCGGTTTGCTGTGCACCCACTTCCACTACGACCACGCCGGCCTCGCCGCCTGGATGCAGGAGCGCTTTGACATCCCGCTGTGGATGACGCTGGGCGAGTTCCATACGCTGCGCACGCTGTGGGCACCGTCGCCTGCGCAGATTCCTGCGCACCAGGCGCGCTACTACCACCGCGCGGGCCTGCCGGCCGAGCGCGCTCAATCCCTGTTCGACACACTGCGACAAGACCGCTTTGTCTCCACCGCACCGGCCACGTTCTGCCGTGTTCGCCACGGTGACGTGATGACGATCGACGGTCGACCCTGGCAGGTGCTGGTGGGCGAGGGCCACTCGCCGGAGCATGCCTGCCTGTTTGATGCCGAGCGCCGGCTGCTGGTGGCCGGCGATCAGCTGCTGCCGCGCATCAGCTCCAACCTGATGGTCTCCTCCACCGAGCCTGAAGCCGACCCTCTCCAGCGCTGGTTTTTGTCGCTTGACTGGTTGGACACGCTGCCCGAGGACACGTTGGTGCTGCCCTCGCACGACGAGGTGTTCCGCGGCGTGCACCGCCGCACCCGCATGCTGCGCTGGCACCACCAGCGCACGCTGGACCGGCTGGCTGAGCGTCTGGTACAGGGCAGGGCGGAGGGCGGGTGCACGGCGGTGCAGGCCATGGCCGCGCTGTACCCGCGTCTGCGCGGGCCCATGGACGAGGTGTTGGCTCTCGGCGAGACCCTGGCGCACCTCAACTGGTTCATCGCCCAGGGCCGCGTCACGCGCAAGCTCGATGATCAAGGCGTTCACCGCTATGCCTGAGCCCATCAGGCGCTTCAGTCCCATCAGCACCACCAGAAGCTTCAGAAGAGCCAGGGCGCCCACACCCGCACCGAGAATTTGATGACCGACGACACCTTCCGCGAAGACGTGAGGCAGTGGCTGCAAGCCCATTGCCCTGAATCGATGCGCCAGCCCATCACCTCCGAGGAGATGGTGTGGGGTGGCACCGAGTTGAGCTTCAGCTCTGAAGATCAGCGGCTGTGGTTCGAGCGCATTCGCGACAAGGGCTGGTTCGCGCCCGACTGGCCGGTGGCCTATGGCGGCGGCGGTCTCACCCCGCGCCAGGTACGCGTGCTGGAAGAGGAGATGCGACGCCTGGGCTGCCGGCAGCCGCAGTACAACCTGGGCATCTGGATGCTGGCTCCGGTGCTGCTGGAGATCGGCACCGAGGAGCAGAAGCTCGAGCACTTGCCGCCCATGGCCCGGGGTCGCATCCGCTGGTGCCAGGGCTTCAGCGAGCCCAACGCCGGGTCCGACCTGGCCAGCCTCAAGACCTCGGCTCGCCTGGAGGGTGAGGAGTTCGTGCTCAACGGCTCCAAGCTCTGGACGAGCTACGGCGACCGCTCCGACTGGATGTACGCCCTGGTGCGCACCGATGCCAGCGTGCCCAAGCAGCAGGGCATCAGCTTCCTGCTCATCGACATGAAGAGCCCGGGCATCAGCGTCAAGCCCATCGAACTCATCAGCGGCAAGTCCAGCTTCTGCGCCGTGTTCTTCGACAACGTCCGAGTGCACCGCCGCCACCTGGTGGGGCCGCTGAACGGCGGCTGGGCCGTGGCCAAGAAGCTGCTGGCGCACGAGCGCGCGGCCATGAGCAAGTTCACCGAAGGCGGGGCCCCGTCGCATGACCCCTTGGCCGTGGCGCGGCCGTACCTGTTCGACGAGGCTGGTCACCTGCGCGAACCCGCGCTGCGCGACCAACTGGCTGGCGTGATGATGGATGCGCATGCCTTTGCGCTCACCCACCGCCGTGTGCAGGCGCAGGCCATCGCACGCCAGGACGTGAGCGGGACGGCCTCGATCATGAAGCTGGTGCAGACCGAGCAGGAGGTGGCCAAGTACGAACTGCTCATGCGTACGCTGGGCACCGACGGCCTGCAGTGGACCGAGGATGACCCCCACCCTCCCACGCAGGACGTCACCCGGTCCTGGCTGCTGTCCAAGACCTACACCATCGCCGGCGGCAGCTCCGAGGTGCAACTCAACATCATCGCCCGCCGCGTGCTGGGGCTGCCTGCAGGGGGCGCCGCATGATCCCCAACGACGAACAGCGCCAGCTGGGCGAAGCTGCGCAGACCTTCCTGGCCGAGCAGGCCGGCCCGACGGCCTGGCGCCGCACGGTGGCCTCTGCGCCCCGGCATGGCTTTGACGAGGCCCTGTGGCAGCAGGTGGCCGAGATGGGCTGGCCCGCGGCCGTGCTGCCTGAGGCCCACGGCGGGTTGGACTTTGGCTGGCAGGGCCTGGGCCTGGTGTTCGAGGCCATGGGCCGGCACCTGGCCTGCACGCCGTTGCTCTCTTCCGTCGTGCTGGGGGCTGGCGCTCTGATGGCCTGTGGCGACGAAGCCCAGCAGACCGAATGGTTGCCTCGGCTGGCCACGGGCGAGGTGCGGCTGGCACTGGCGCTGGACGAGCGCAGCCGCCATGCGCCGACCGAGGTGGACACCGTGGCAGAACCCACAGCGGGTGGTTGGCTTCTCACAGGCGACAAGTCCATGGTGCTGGACGGCCTGGGCGTGCAGGCCTATGTGGTGGCCGCCCGCAGCCCCGACGGAGCAATCGGCCTATTCCTGGTCGAAGCCAACAGACCCGGGTTGCGCGTCACACCCACGCCGCTGCTGGATCAGCGCCCGGTATGCCGTCTGCAGCTGGACGGCGTGGAGGTGCCTGCTGCGGCGAGGCTGAGCGCGCCCGCTGCACTGGAATGCGTCCTCGACCGCGCCCGCCTGTGCCTGGCGGCTGAGGCCTTGGGCCTGGTGGACGTCGTGTTCGAGCGCACCATCGCCTATCTCAAGGAGCGCGTGCAGTTCGACGTGCCGATCGGCAGTTTCCAGGCCCTTCAGCACCGTGCCGCGCGCCTGTACGCCGAGATCGAGTTGCTGCGCAGCGCGGTGCGCGCCGGTTTCCACGCGGTGGACACAGCATCGCCCGACCTCGCCTTGCTGGCCAGTTTGGCAAAGGCCCGGGCCAGTGACTTGGCTGAGCGGGTGTGCAACGAGGCGGTGCAGATGCACGGCGGCATCGGCGTCACCGCCGAGTACGACCTGGGCCTGTACCTCAAGCGCGCCCGCGTGATCGCGCAGACGCTGGGCGACACCGTGTTCCACCGCGACCGCTACGCCCGCCTGTGTGGGTTCTGAATGCTTGGCTGGTTCCGCATCGAGCGAGCCCAGAGCTGACGTCAGCGGGCACTGAGCGGACATCGAGCGGACATTGAGCGATTGAACGAGCGAGGCTTCCATGTCTTCCAGCATCTTGAACTCTTCCCCCCCCAGTGCAGCCGACTTCTTTGACGGCTTCTTCAAGGCCCGCGCCGGGTTGACCTCGCCTGGCGCCCCTTTCGAGCTGGTCGACAGTGCCGACGCACAGGGGCACCCGCTCAAGGCGTTCAAGAACGCCTTCCCCCATCTGCCTGCCTTGCTCAACGCCGGCCGGACCCACGGCGCCAAAGAGTTCATTGTCCAGGACGGCGAGCGCTGGGGCTTCGATCGCTTCTTCGCAGCGGCCGACGCGCTGGCCGGTCATCTCCAGCACACCCTGGGCGTGCAGCCGGGCGACCGCGTCGCCATCGCCATGCGCAACCGCCCGGAGTGGGCGGTGGCCTTCGTGGCGGCGTCACTGGCGGGTGCGGTGCCGGTGCCGCTCAACAGCTACGGGCTGCATGACGAGCTGGCGGCGGCGCTGCGCCTGACCACGCCGCGTGTGCTGGTGGCCGACACACCGCGGCTGGAGCGCCTGGGTGCTGCGCTTGGCGACGTGGTCGCGTCCGTGGTGGAGGTGCCGGAGGTGCCTGCAGCGCAGGGCGCTTCGGGCAGTGCGGGCGTTCCTCCCGGTCGAACGGACGAATGTGGCGCGGCATCAGGGCCTCATCTTGCTGCCAGCTGCCACGCCTGGAGCACGCTGATCGCCCCTGGCGGGCCCGCTGCCTGCGCCCCTTCGCCGCAGCCCGATGACCCGGGGCTGATCCTCTTCACCTCGGGCGCCACCTCCCAAGCCAAGGGCGTGGTGTCCAGCCACCGCGCGGTGTGCCAGGCGCTCTTCAACATCGATTTCATCGGTGCCCTCTCGGCCATGACCTCGCCGCAGGCCATCGCGGGCTTCATGCAGCGAGGCTACGCCCCCACCACCTTGACCGCGGTGCCGCTGTTCCATGTGAGCGGCCTGCACGCGCAGCTGCTCAGCGCTCTGCGCCATGGGCGGCGCCTGGTCTTCATGCGCCGCTGGGATCCGGCGCGGGCGCTGGAGCTCATTCGTGACGAGCACATCACGCAGTTCAACGGCGCGCCTTCCATGGTGCTGCAG
The DNA here is from genome assembly GCA_964432385.1 of uncultured Rubrivivax sp. Taxonomy (GTDB): domain Bacteria; phylum Pseudomonadota; class Gammaproteobacteria; order Burkholderiales; family Burkholderiaceae_C; genus Rubrivivax. The sequence continues at coordinate 3,412 of CAYSOD010000134.1, read as the reverse complement.
CTGCTGGAGCAACCTGGTTTCGATCGTTCTGGAGCGGCCCGCAGTCTCGGGGGGCTGGGCTTTGGCGGTGCGGGCTTGCCGCAGCGCCTGATCGACCAGGTGGGCTGCCACATGGCGGGCTCCATGAGCGGCATCGGCTTCGGCTTGACCGAGACCAACGGCGTGGGGGCGGCCGCCTCGGGCTTGCTGTTCGAGCACGCGCCTCGGTGCGCAGGTGCGCTGTCACCCTTGGTGGAGTGCCGCATCGTTGATGACGCCGGCCAACCCTTGCCGGCAGGTCAGTCGGGTGAGATCTGGCTGCGCGGGGTGAGCCTCATGCAAGGCTACTGGGGTCAGCCCCAGGCCACCGAGCAGGTGCTGCGGGACGGTTGGTTCCGCACCGGCGACGTGGGCTTGCTGGACGAGCATGGCCTGCTGCAGGTGGTGGACCGGCTGAAGGACGTCATCAACCGCAATGGCGAGAAGATCGCCGCGGCGGAGGTGGAGTCCTGTTTGCTGATGAACCCGCAGGTGCAGGAGGTGGCGGTGTACAGCGTGCCCGACGACGCCACGGGCGAGGCCGTGGTGGCCGAGGTGGTGCCCCGCCACGGCACCTCGCCCAAGGTGGACGACCTGCGCGCTCACGCTGCCGCCCATCTGGCCGCGTACAAGGTGCCGCAGTACCTGCTGGTGCGCACCGAACCCTTGCCCCGCAACCCGGCGGGTAAAGCGTTGAAGGCCCCCTTGCGGAAGGTATTTCTGCGTGGTCACGCCCCGTAAGCCCGCATTTGTTCCTATGCCGCGTCTGTGGCAAAGAAAGCACGGGTGTTTACCGCTAGTCCGCTTGAACGATGTTTAGCCCGACCCGCGTTCCTACGCTAGCGATGTCTGATGACCAGGGGTGCGCAGGGGTGCACCCGGGCCTCGCCTCTCGATACGACCACGTGTTCCACACAGGAGACCACCGACCATGAAGCACTCCGCACTCCGCCCCGCCTTCAAGCTGCTGCCCCTGGCTCTGGCCATGGTGTATGCCCAGCAGAGCCTGGCGCAGGCCCAGCCCGCCGGCGGCGACGCCCAAGTTGTCGAGGTGACGGCCCAGAAGCGCAAGGAGAAGATCCAGGATGTGCCCTTGGCCATCACGGCCATTTCCGGCGCTGCGCTGGAGGAGCGTGGCATCGAGTCGCCGTCCGACCTCACGGGCGCCATTCCCAACCTGCACATGACCCAGGCGCCCGTATCCGGCCTGATTGCTGCGGTGGGCATGCGCGGCATGGCCGCTGGTCAGCCTTCCATCTGGTCCGACCCGGCCGTGGGCATCTATGTGGACGGCGTGTTCGTCGGCAAGAACCAGGGGGCCCTGTTTGACATCGTGGACATCGCGCGCCTGGAGGCCCTGCGTGGCCCTCAGGGCACGCTGTTTGGCCGCAACACGGCAGCAGGTGCCATCAATTTCGTGACGCGCAAGCCCAGTGGCGTGTTTGGCGGTTCAGCCACGCTGGAGGCGGGCAATTACGGTCGGTTGGTCGGCCGTCTCGGGGTGGACCTGCCCCAGGCCGGCATCTTCAGCGCGTCCGTGGCGGTGCGCTCGGAAAAGCAGGACGGCTTCATCGCCAACCCCAATGGCGAAGCCTGGGGCTCGCGTGACCGGCAGTCGGCCCGTCTGGCCGTGCGTGCACAGCCGGCCAAAGGCGTGACCATCGACTACGCGTATGACCACACCGACATCAACGAGACGCCTTCTGGCGGTTCCTTGATCAGCTCGCGCGGCTACGGTTCGCTGTATTCGCCGCTGACGCAGATCGGCGGCAATACTTTCGCCTTCCAAAACGCAGGATGCCTGGCCTTCAACCCCCCGGGTTCGACCAACTGCGTGTTCCCCACGCCCGGTGTGGGCCCCGCGCTGCGGCCCTTCGAGAACCCGAACTACCCCACATCCATCGCGGCCAACAGCAACATCAGCACGCCGTATCAGCGCATGAAGGTGGAGGGCCATACGGTGCAGGCGGAGATGCCGCTTGCCGCCTTGGGCACGCTGCGTTACATCGGTTCGATCCGGAAGATGGACTATGGCGACAGTGCCGACTATGACGGCACTAGCGTGTTCGTCTTCAGTGGCGAACGTGCCACCGACTACAAGACGCAGTCGCACGAGCTGCAGGTGGTGGGTGGCACCGGCGGGCTGCGCTGGGTGGCCGGGGCGTACTTCTTCAAGGACGACGGCACCACGTTACAGAAGCAGGGCGGCGGCTTGCTGACCTTCCACCCCAACGTGCCCCAATACCAGACGGCCAACTTCAACGTGACCACCGATGCCAAGGCGGTGTACGGGCAGATCGACATGGATCTGGGCAAGCAGCTCAGCCTGGGCCTAGGGGGACGCTACACCGAGGAAACCAAGACGGTTTACGCCTGGCGGTACCGTGCCAATGCGCAGTTTGTGCAGCAGGGTGCGAATACGGTGGACCTGCGGGGCGAAGAGTCCTGGTCAGCGTTCACACCCACGGTCAACCTGCTGTACCGCCTGGACAAGGACACCAACGTCTTCGCACGGATGGCGCGTGGCTTCAAGAGCGGTGGTTTCCCGGCCGAGGCGCCGATCACGCCTGCGGGCTGCACGGGCACGGCCTGCGCCAGCTCCCCCATCAAGCCTTTCGGCCCCGAGAAGTCCACTTCTTATGAGCTGGGCTTCAAGGGCTCGGCGATGCGCGGCAAGCTGCAGTACAGCGCCAACGTGTTCCGTATGGACGTGAAGGACTTCCAGCTGTCGCTGCTGCCCGCCGGCTCCATTTCGCCCACGATCTTGAACGCCGGCAAGATGCAGACCCAGGGTCTGGAGGTGGATGCCACCTGGAACATGAGCGCCGACATGCGCTACTCGCTGGCCTATGGCTACCTGGACGCCAAGTTCAAGGAGTACAAGGCGCTGTCGGCCACCAACCAGCCTGTTGACGCCGCCAGCAACACCGTGGTGTCAGGGGCACCCCGCCACACGCTCAGTTTCACGACCAACGCCCGCCTCGCCAACATCGGTGGCATGCCGCTGCGAGGCATTGCCGACATCCGTTACGTGGCCGAGCGCTACACCTATCCGGGCGTGATCGATGCCAAGGCGGCCAACGCCACGGTGGGCAACTCGGCGGCCGAGTCGCTGATGCCGGCCCTGACCATGGTGGATCTGCGTCTGCAACTGGGCAGCATCAAGATCGGCGGCCCTGGCGAGGGCGAGTTCTCTCTGTTCGTGAAGAACGCGCTGAACCAGCGCAAGACCGTGGCGCACATGGACATTTCTGGCTTCTACCAGGTGGCCTTCTGGAGCGACCCGCGCACCTACGGAGCGACGTTCAGCTACCGCTGGTAAGCCCTCACGGGTGATGGTTTCCCGGGGCCCCTCGTGGGCCCCGATTCATTTCCAGTTGGCATTCGTCTCTCG
>CAYSOD010000133.1:0-8914 GCA_964432385.1 uncultured Rubrivivax sp. | reverse complement strand
GTGCAGGACATCGCCGCGGCGCGTTACTCCAAGATCGAGCTGGCGGCTTTTGTGGTGGCCACCAATCAGTTTGAGCTGGACCGCGACGAAGTGCTGCACCTGACCGAGGCCATGATCGGCGTAGGCCGTCGCCTGGACTGGCGCACCGAGATCGGTGGCGGCCCTGTGGTGGACAAGCACTGCATCGGCGGCATCCCAGGCAACCGCACCTCCATGCTGGTGGTGCCCATCGTCGCCGCCCACGGCATGCGATGTCCCAAGACCTCGTCGCGCGCCATCACTTCGCCCGCGGGCACGGCCGACACGATGGAAGTGCTGGCCGAGGTGGAGTTGCCCCTGCAGCGCCTGCAGGAGATCGTGCGCGCCACGCACGGCTGCCTGGCCTGGGGCGGCACGGCCGACCTCTCGCCCGCCGACGACATCCTGATCTCCGTGGAGCGGCCGTTGGCCATCGATTCGCCCGGGCAGATGGTGGCCTCCATCCTGTCCAAGAAGATCGCAGCCGGCTCCACCCACCTGGTGCTGGATATCCCTGTAGGGCCGACGGCCAAGGTGCGCAGCATGCCTGCGGCACAGCGCCTGAAGCGGCTGTTCGAAGTGGTGGCCTCCCGCCTGGGCCTGCAGTTGGACGCGGTCATTACCGACGGGCGCGAACCCATTGGCCGCGGCATCGGGCCCGTGCTGGAGGCGCGCGACGTCATGCAGGTGCTGCAGAACCACCCCGACGCACCGCAGGACCTGCGGCAGAAGTCGCTGCGCCTGGCCGGGCGCGTGATCGAATTCGACCCCGATGTGCGCGGTGGCGAGGGCTACCGCATCGCCCGCGACATCCTGGACTCCGGTCGCGCCCTGGCCAGCATGAACGCCATCATCGATGCCCAGGGCCGCCGTGCCGTGCCGCCGCCCCTGGGCGACAAGGTGTTCGATGTGCTGGCGCCGGCGGACGGCGTGGTGGTGGGCATCGACAACCTGCGCCTGGCCCGCATCGCGCGCCTGAGCGGCGCGCCGCAGGTGCCCGGGGCCGGCGTGGACCTGCGCGTCAAGCTGGGCCAGGCCGTCAAGGCCGGTGAGCCGCTGTACCGGCTGCATGCCCAGTTCGACGCTGATTTCAGCTTTGCCTGCCGCATGGCGCAGCAGGACAGCGGCTACCAGTTGGGCAGCGCCGAGCAAGTGCCCCGCGAGTTTGCCCCCGAGACCTTCTGATGGTTTGACGGCCTGACAGCCTGATGACCCAGCAGCGGCTCAGCAAGCGCTGCCGTGGGCGTCAAGCCTTGCCCTGGCGGGCCACCGCGGCGGCGGCCCGCGCGGCGGCCTCGGGGTCACCCAGGTAGTAGTGGCGTACCGGTTTCAGCGCCTCATCCAACTCGTAGACCAGCGGGATGCCGTTTGGAATGTTGACGCCCACGATGTCATCGTCAGAGATACCGTCCAGGTACTTCACCAGCGCCCGCATGCTGTTGCCATGGGCGGCGATCAGCACCCGTTGGCCGCTGCGCAGGGCGGGCGCCAGCCGCTCGTTCCAGCACGGCAGCACGCGCGCCACGGTGTCCTTCAGGCACTCGGTCAGCGGGATCTGGCGGGGGTCCAGGCGGCCATAACGCGGGTCTTGCCGCTGGCCGCGGGGGTCATCAGCTTCCAGGGCGGGCGGCGGAGTGTCGTAGCTGCGGCGCCAGATCAGCACCTGCTCGTCGCCGTACTGGCGCGCCATGTCGGCCTTGTTGAGGCCTTGCAAGGCGCCGTAGTGGCGCTCGTTCAGGCGCCAGTCGTGCTGCACCGGCAGCCAGGTGCGCTCCATGCTGTCCAGGCAGTGCCACAGCGTCCAGATGGCGCGCTTGAGCACCGATGTGTAGGCCACGTCGAACTCGTAGCCTTCCTGTCGCAGCAACTCTCCAGCCTGGCGGGCCTGCGCCACGCCTGTGTCGGTCAGCGGCACGTCGGTCCAGCCCGTGAAGCGGTTTTCGAGGTTCCAGGTGGATTCGCCGTGGCGTATCAGGACAAGCTTGTGCATGGGGCTGGCGCTGGGTGCAGCGACTGTGGGGGCAAACATGGGAATTGGGGTGGAATCTTACAATCCAGGGTTTTTCGCATCTGTCGGAACTGCCGTGAACTTCTTCCTCGAGAACTGGGTCCTCATCGCCGTGGCGTTCATCTCTGGCGGCATGCTGGTGTGGCCCCTGGTGCGGGGCAGTGGCGGTTCGGGCGCCGTGGGGCCTTCCGAGGCGGTGCGCATGATGAACCGAGAGAAGGCCGTGCTCATCGACGTGAGTGAGCCGCGCGAGTACGACGCCGGTCACGCCGCGCAGGCGCGCAATGTGCCCATCGGTCAGCTCGAGACCTCCAAGGACCTGCCCACCAACAAGGCCTTGCCGCTGGTGGTGCTGTGCCCGACGGGCGCCCGGGCCGGGCGTGCCGCGTCCACCTTGCGCAAGCTGGGCTATGCCAACGTGCGCGCCTTGGCCGGGGGTACGGCGGCGTGGCGCGAGGCCGGACTGCCCACCGAGAAGACGGCCTCCAGCGCGGCTTGAAGGCTCACCCAAGGTCCGGGCGCTGTCCCGCCCGGCCTGCGCAGGGCTCAACAAAAGTTGGCAACTGCGCGTTGGCCTTGGTGTGAGCGGCTGAAGCACTCGGTAGAGCACTTCGCAGGCGCCGAGGCTGAAACGCCGCTTTTGGCGCTTTGCGGCGCAGGGACAAGACCCTGAGACGCCGGCGGTTCGCGTGTTCCTCCAGAATTCAGGGTACTTCCTCCACGTTCCGACCTCGCGCCATGAATGCTGTTCGCATGTACACCACCCAGGTCTGCCCTTACTGCGTGCGCGCCAAGGCCTTGCTGAAGCAGCGCGGGGTGGAGCGCATCGAGGAGATCCGCATTGATCTGGATCCCGAACAGCGAGAGCACATGATGCAGATCACCGGCCGGCGCACGGTGCCGCAGATTTTCATCGGCGACACCCACGTGGGAGGCTGCGACGATCTCATGGCGCTGGACCAGAAGGGCGGCCTGCTGCCCTTGCTGGGCGTGGCGGCCTGAAGCACTCGTCCTCTCGCCACGGACCTGTGGACGCGAGGACATAATCGCGCGCCGCGCAGGTCTCGCTCTGCGCTGAAGCACCTGCATCCTGCCCAGCGGCGCTGTGCCGGCAAGGGCCTTTGAATCCCACCCGAGAACTCCCATGGCCGACCAAGACCTGACCCCCGTGTTCCAGACCCAGCGCATGTACCTCAAGGACGTGCCGCGGGAGCAGCCGAACTCCCCCCAGATTCTGGTCGAACAGGCCCAACCCCAGGTGGACATCAACCTGGGCGTGGGCGCCGAACCCGTGGCCGACGGCGTGTTCGAGGTCTCGGTCACGGCCACGGTCACCACCAAGGTGGGCGACCGCACCCTGTTCTTGGTGGAGGCCAAGCAGGCCGGTATCTTTGAGATCCGCAACATCCCTGACGACCAGATGCAGGGCCTGATCGGCATCGTGTGCCCCCAGATGATCTATCCCTACCTGCGGGCCATCATTTCGGACATCTGCACGCGCGCGGGCTTCCCGCCCATTCTGCTGACCGAAGTGAACTTCCAGGCCATGTTCGAGGCCCAGCAGCAGGCATCCTCTTCGGAGACAGGTTCGGGCATCATCACCAGCTTGAACTGAGGCTCCACGCCGCGCTGCAGCGCGCTTGGCCGCTCGGTCTGGCGACCTGGTCGTGTTGAGTTCGGTGGGGCTGTTGAGCCGACGCAGGTCCGCATGAAGTTGTCGGTGCTCGGGGCGGGCGCATGGGGGACGGCCTTGGCCTGCAGCGCCTCGGGGCATCACGAGGTCGTGCTGTGGGCCCGCGACGCGCTCCAGGTCCGTGCGCTGCAGGAGCAGCGACGCAACGAGCGCTACCTGCCCGAGGTGGCCTTGCCACCGGCCTTGCGGATCACCGCATCCTGGGATGCGGCTGCGGCTCACGGACGTGACGGCCTGATCATCGTTGCCACGCCCATGAGCGGTCTGCGCGAGGCGCTCACCCGCCTGCCCGCTGAGGCGCCGGTGCTGTGGTTGTGCAAAGGCTTCGAGGCCGATACGGGCGCGCTGGGGCACGAGATTGCGCAGGCGGTGCGCCCCGCAGGGGCGTCGGGCGTGCTCTCGGGCCCGAGCTTTGCGCTGGAAGTGGCGCAGGGTCGTCCCACCGCCTTGGTGGTGGCCAGCACCGATCCTCGTCTGTGTGAGCAGGCCGTGCAGGCCTTCCATGGCGGTGCCTTGCGCATTTACACCTCCAGCGACCCCACGGGCGTGGAAGTGGGCGGCGCCGTCAAGAACGTGATGGCCATCGCCACCGGCATCCTGGATGGCCTGTCGGCCCGGGCTTCGGGTCCGTCGACGCCGGGGCTGAACGCACGGGCGGCCCTCATCACCCGCGGTCTGGCCGAGATCACCCGCCTGGGCCTGGCGCTGGGGGCGCGCGCCGAAACCTTCATGGGCCTGTCGGGGCTGGGTGACCTGGTGCTCACCTGCACAGGCGCCCTGTCGCGCAACCGTCAGGTGGGCTTGATGCTGGCCGAAGGCCGCTCGCTTGAGCAGGCCGTGGCCGCCCTGGGCCATGTCGCCGAAGGGGTTTACTCCGCCGCCACGGTGCTGTCACGTGCCCAGGCGCTGGGGGTGGACATGCCCATCACCCAGGCTGTGGTCGCGGTGCTGCAAGGCCGGCTGCAGCCTGAGCAGGCCGTGCGCCTTCTTATGGGCCGTGACGCCCGGCCGGAAGCCTGAGCCGCTTGACGCTTCGGTTTCAAGCCCCGCCTTCGTAGCCACATTGCCGCCAGGCCTCGAAAACCGCCACGGCCACGGCGTTGCTGAGGTTCAGGCTGCGCTGGCCGGGCCGCATGGGAAGGCGCACGCGGCACTCGGGGGAGAAAGTCTCACGCAGTTCGGCAGGTAGCCCCGAGGTCTCACTGCCGAACACCAACCAGTCGCCGGGACGCCAGGCCACGTCGCCCAGGGGCCGCGAACCCCGTGTGGTGAACGCGAACATGCGAGATCGGTCCGGCTGCGCGTGGGCCAGCAGGGCGGGCCAGTTGGGGTGCCGGCGCACTGCCGCGAACTCGTGGTAATCCAGCCCGGCCCGCCGCAGCAGCTTGTCTTCCATGGAAAAGCCCAGCGGCTCCACCAGGTGCAGGCTGCAGCCGGTGTTGGCTGCCAGCCGGATCAGATTGCCGGTGTTGGGCGGGATCTCGGGGTGGACCAGGACGATGTGGAACATCGGCGCAGCTTAAGCGCAAGCGCGCAGCGGTCGGCCGCGAGCCCCTGCTCATTCGTTGTGCCTCAAGGCGTGCGGGCCACCGCCCACACGTCCACGGCCGCTGCGCCTGCTGCGCGCAAGGCCCGGGTGGCTTCCCGGAACGTGGCGCCCGTGGTCATGACGTCGTCCACCAGGGCCACCCGGCGTCCTTCTACAGCCTGTCGCCGGCCGGGCGCCACCATGAAGGCGCCGCGCAGATTGCGGGCGCGGTCCTGTACCGACAGGTCGACCTGATGGGCCGTGTCGATGGGCCGCTGCAGCAGGTCGGCCTCGGCAGTGAGCTTGAAAGCTGCAGCCAGACGCCTGGTCAGCTCCCAGGCCTGGTTGAAGCCGCGCTCCTGCAGGCGCTGCGCCGACAGGGGCACGGGCAGCAACAGATCCACCTCCAGAGCCTCACGGGTTTGCCGCAGGGCAACGGCCAGTCGGTCGGCCAGCAGGCCGGCCAAGGCCACGTCGGCGCGAAACTTGTAGTCGGTGATCAGCGCGTTCCAAGGGAACGCGTAGTCCTCGGCGCACACCGCCCGCCGCCACGTGGGGGGCTCGGCCAGGCAGTCACCGCAGACGGGCGCTGCCCCAGCCGCCTCCGGCAGGCCCAGGCCGCAGCGCAGGCAGCGCCGTCTGTGCGTGCAGTGCTGGCGCGTGCATTCCGCGCACAGGCCGCCCGCACTCCACTGCCTGCAAAGCCGGCAGTCGGCAGGCAGACGCTCGGTCAGGCGCACCGCAGGGCGCTGTTCGGAAGCGCGGTTGAGGGTCGGAACTGAGGTGCTTGCACTGGGGCTCGAAGCAGGGCCGGTGAACAGGGCGGATCACCAAGCCTGGTCAATATACTGACTTGAATGGACCTAGCAGGCGCCGCACCTCCCTCTGCCACACCGTCTTCCGCGACCCGGCGCCCCGTGGACGGACCGGCGATGGAGCGCACGCTGGCCCGGATGCTGCGGGCGCCGCAGGCACCCTGGTTGCACGCCGAAGTGGCGCGGCGCATGGCCGAGCGTCTGGCTGTCATCAAGCTGCGGCCGCAGGTCATCCTGGACTGGGCGGCGCGGCTCGGGGGTGGTGGCGCGGCGCTGCGCGCGGCCTACGCCGGCAAGTCAGGCCGGCCCGTGTTCCGCGCCGTCGAACCCTTTTCGGGCTTCTCCAGCACCCACGGCCCGGCCTCGGCAGCCGAGGCCCCCTGGTGGTCGGCGGTGCGCTGGCGCCGCTCCCAGCCTGCATCCCTTGCACCCAGCCAGGTGGAGCCCGGCTCGGCGCAACTGGTGTGGAGCAACATGGGTTTGCATGCCCAACAGGACCCGGCGCTGACGATCGGTCAGTGGCACCGCTGCTTGGCGGTCGACGGCTTCTTGATGTTCTCCACGCTCGGGCCGGGCAGCCTGCCCGAACTCAGGTCGCTGTACGGCGCCAAGGCCTGGGGTCCGGCCATGGCGCCACTCGTGGACATGCATGACCTGGGCGACATGCTCGTGTCAGCGGGGTTTGCCGACCCGGTGATGGACCAGGAGCAGATCGTCCTGACCTGGGCGGACGCGGATGCGGCCCTGGCCGAGCTTCGAACGCTGGGTGCCAACATCGACCCGCAGCGCCACCGCGGGCTGCGCACGCCGGCCTGGCGCCGTGAGTTGTTGCAGGCCCTGCAACAGACCTCGCAGGCCCGGGCTGATTCACGCGTGGCCCTGACTTTCGAGGTGGCCTATGGGCATGCGTTTCGTCCGCCTGCCCGGGCCCGCGTGGCCCCCGAAGCCCGCGTGGATCTGGCGGACTTCCGGGCCATGACCCGCGAGCCGCGCCGCTGAGCACGGCTGCGATGGGCCGCAAGGCCCTGATACGGGGTCAACCGGGGCCTTGCTGCGCTAGAATCGATATCGCTTTCTAGAGGAGGAGGGCCGGTCCACCGTCAAGGTGTGGATGACGCCTGCTCCTATCGAATCCTTCGAAGTCAGCGCGTTGTCAGACACCTCCACGATGCCCGCCTCCATCGCTTCTGCACCCTGGCCCGCTCCGGCGGCGTCCGAGGTATGGCGTTTCGGTCGACCGGTTCAGCTGCCGGGCCAGGCCGGAGCCGTGCAGTGGGTGTTGCGCCGCAATTGCTCGCTCACGCCGGCACAGCTGGGCGGCTTCTACCTCTCGATGTGCACCGTATCGCTGGTGATCGCCCTGGGGTTTGCGTGGCACGGCGCGCCCGTCGTGCTTTACTTTGCAGGCATCGAACTGCTGCTACTGGCGTTGGCCCTGCTGGTCTACGCCCGCCACGCTACCGATGCCGACACCCTCACGTTGGCCGGGCAAGACCTGACGGTCGAGCAGTCCAGCGGCAACGCGTGCACGGCCACACGCTTCAAGACGCCCTGGTTGTCGGTAGAGCCGCTGCACGGTGATGGCTCCCTGATCGAGTTGTCCGGTCAGGGTCAGGCGGTGCGCATTGGTCGCTTCCTGCGCCCCGAGGCCCGGGCCGACTTTGCGCGCGAGTTGCGCCTGGCCTTGCGCGCCTCCTTCCACGCGACCCCGGCAACGACTGGCAGCCCTGACATTTCTCTCGAACATTCCGCCTGAAGCCCTGAAGATGAAGACCTCAATCCAATCCTGCAAGCGCCCCTGGCACTCGATGCTGCGCACCGCGCTGGCTGTGGCCGCGGCGGCCCAGGCCTCGGCGGCCTTGGCTGTGAATGACCTGCCCGGCGGCCCGGCCGTGCGCCAGCTCGACATGCACCCGGCGGTCACCAAGATCGCCGAGCAGCAGCACTGGCTGCACTACGCCGTGATGGGCATTTGCGTGGTCATCTTCGTGGCGGTGTTCGGGGTGATGTTCTATTCCATCCTCAAGCATCGCAAGTCGGTCGGCCACAAGCCCGCCAACTTCCACGAGAGCCTGGGGGTCGAGATCGCCTGGACCATCATCCCCTTCATCATCGTGATCGGCATGGGGGCGATGGCCACCCGCACCGTGGTGGCGATGAAGGACACGAGCAACGCCGACATCACGATCAAGGCCACGGGCTACCAGTGGAAGTGGGGCTACGACTACCTCAAGGGCGAGGGTGAGGGCATCGCCTTCCTGTCCACGCTGGACTATGGCCACCGCGAGATGTCCAACTCGGGCAAACCCCCGGCCACCGACAACTATCTGTTGAAGGTGGACAACCCGCTCGTGGTGCCGGTGGACCGCAAGATCCGCATCGTGACCACAGCCAACGACGTGATCCACGCCTGGATGGTGCCCGCCTTTGGCGTCAAGCAGGACGCCATCCCGGGCTTCGTTCGTGACACCTGGTTTCGCGCCGAGAAGACGGGTGATTTTTACGGGCAGTGCGCCGAGCTGTGCGGCAAGGAGCACGCCTACATGCCCATCCACGTCAAGGTGGTGACCGCCGACGTGTACGCCAAGTGGGTCGAAGGCAAGAAGAAGGAGATGGCGGCCAAGGCCGACGACCCGACCAAGGAATGGAAGATCGAAGAGCTGGTGGCGCGCGGCGAGAAGGTCTACGCGGCCAACTGCGTGGCCTGCCACCAGGCCAGCGGCAAGGGTGCCGGCCCCATCAAGGCACTGGACGGTTCGGCATTGGTGCTCGACGCCGACAAGTCCAAGCAGATTGGCATCTTGCTCAACGGCGCCGCCAATGGCGCGATGCCGGCGTGGAAGCAGTTGTCC
>CAYSOD010000132.1:0-8939 GCA_964432385.1 uncultured Rubrivivax sp. | reverse complement strand
AAAGGATTTCCCATGTACGCGGTCATAAAAACCGGTGGCAAGCAATACAAGGTTGCTGCCGGCGAAAAGATCAAGGTAGAACAGATTGCTGCGGACGTGGGCCAGGACATCACGATCGATCAGGTACTGGCCGTGGGAAGCGGCGCAGATCTGAAGGTGGGGAGTCCCTGGGTCGCGGGTGCCAGCGTCACCGCCACGGTCGTGGCGCACGGCAAGCACGACAAGGTGCGCATCTTCAAGATGCGTCGCCGCAAGCATTACCAGAAGCACGGCGGGCACCGCCAGACTTACACCGAACTCCAGATCGGTTCGGTCAACGCTTGAGCGACTGAGGAGTCTTCAGCCATGGCACAGAAAAAAGGCGGCGGTTCCACTCGGAACGGCCGTGATTCGCAGCCCAAAATGCTGGGCGTCAAGGTTTTTGGTGGTCAAACCATACCCGCCGGGTCCATCATCGTGCGGCAGCGTGGCACCCGTTTCCATGCTGGAACGAACGTCGGCATGGGGCGCGACCACACCTTGTTTGCCCTCGTCGATGGTCAGGTCAGCTTTGCCGTCAAAGGCGAGTTGAACCGCCACGTCGTGTCGGTCACGCCGGCCTGAGAGCCTTTCGGGCCCTTCTTGAAGCCCCGGCCTCGGCCGGGGTTTCTCGTTGGAGCTGCGAGCAGCGATGAAGTTCGTTGACGAAGCCACCATAGACATCTCGGCCGGCCACGGCGGCGCGGGCTGCGTGAGCTTTCGTCGAGAGAAGTTCATCCCTTTCGGCGGGCCCAATGGCGGCGATGGGGGACGAGGCGGAAGCGTCTGGGCGGTGGCCGACGTCAACCTCAACACGCTGATCGACTTCCGCTACACCCGTCGCTTCGAAGCCCGAAATGGCGAGGCGGGCCGGGGTTCGGACCAATTTGGCGCCGCGGGCGAGGACATCGTGCTGCGCGTGCCTGTGGGCACCATCTTCAGCGATGCCGACACGGGCGAGCGCCTGTGCGAACTCCTGGAGCCGGGCGAACGGTCCCTCTTGGCCAAGGGCGGCGACGGCGGTTTCGGCAACCTGCATTTCAAGAGCAGCACCAACCGCGCACCGCGGCAGAAGACACCGGGTTGGCCTGGCGAGGCCCGCAAGCTCAAGCTCGAGTTGCGGGTGCTGGCGGACGTGGGGCTGCTGGGTATGCCCAACGCGGGCAAGTCCACGCTGATCGCGGCCATCTCGAACGCGCGGCCCAAGATTGCGGACTACCCTTTCACCACCCTGCACCCCAACCTGGGTGTGGTGCGCGTGGGCCCCGACCAGAGCTTTGTGGTGGCTGATGTGCCCGGGTTGATCGAGGGCGCCTCCGAAGGGGCCGGGCTCGGACATCAGTTTCTGCGCCATCTGCAGCGCACCGAGTTGCTGCTGCACCTGGTCGATTTGGCGCCCTTCGATGGCGCCGACCCTGTGGCGCAGGCCCGGGGCATCGTCAAGGAACTCAAGGCCTACGATCCGGCGCTGCATGCCAAGCCACGCTGGATCGTGCTGAACAAGCTGGACATGGTGCCTCCCGAGGAGCGCGAGGCCCGAGTCAAGGACTTCGTGCGCCGTCTTCGCTGGAAGGGGCCCGTCTTTGCGGTGTCGGCCCTGGCCCGTGATGGCCTGGAGGGGCTGGTCCGGGCGGCGTACCAGCATGTGGCCACGGTCAGACGCGTGGCGTCTGAGGCGCCCGACGTGCGCTTTGTGCCGCCCGCTCCTGAGATGGCAGCATCGTCTGGCGCGGTGGGCCTGGTGGGAGCTGAGCAGCGCCGGGTGGATTCGACCCGGGAGTGAGCGTGGCGGTGTCTTTGGCCAGTGCGCGGCGCATCGTCGTCAAGGTGGGCTCCAGCCTGGTCACCAACGAGGGGCGCGGTGTGGACGCCGACGCCATTGGCAACTGGTCGCGCCAACTTGCCGCCCTGGCTCAGGCCGGGCGGGAAGTGGTCATGGTGTCCAGCGGCGCCATCGCTGAGGGCATGAAGCGCCTGGGCTGGGCCACCCGCCCCAAGGAACTGCACGAACTTCAGGCCGCAGCTGCCGTTGGTCAGATGGGCTTGGTGCAGATGTACGAGACCCAGTTGCGCATCCATGGCATGGCCAGCGCTCAGGTGCTGCTCACACATGCCGACCTGGCCGACCGCGAGCGTTACCTCAATGCCCGCTCCACGCTGCTGACCCTTTTGCAGCTCAAGGTCATCCCCGTCATCAACGAGAACGACACGGTGGTCAACGATGAGATCAAGGTGGGCGATAACGACACCTTGGGGGCCCTGGTGGCCAACCTGGTGGACGCCGATGCGCTCATCATCCTGACCGATCAGCGGGGCCTTTACTCAGCCGACCCTCGGCGCGACCCGAGCGCGCGATTCATCGATCACGCCCTGGCGGGCGAGCCGGAGCTCGAGCGCATGGCCGGTGGTGTGGGTTCGTCCATCGGCCGTGGCGGCATGATCACCAAGATCCTTGCCGCCAAGCGGGCGGCGGGCAGTGGAGCCTCTACGGTCATCGCCTGGGGACGCGAGTCGGATGTGTTGCTGCGCTTGGCGCAGGGCGAGGCCATCGGCACCTTTCTGGAGGCGCGTACGCCCAAGCTGGCGGCGCGCAAGCAGTGGATGGCCGATCACCTGCAGATGCGGGGCTCGGTGCTCGTGGATGAGGGCGCCGTGGCCAAGCTTCGAGATGAGGGCAAGAGCCTGCTGCCCATAGGCGTGGTGGAGGTTCAAGGAGAGTTTGCGCGCGGGGACGTGATTGCCGTGCGCTCGCCGGCCGGCGCTGAGATCGCCCGCGGCCTGGCCAACTACTCGGCCGCCGAAGCCCGCCTCATTGCCCGCAAGCCCTCGTCCCAGATCGAGGGCCTGCTCGGCTACGCCAACGAACCCGAACTCATCCACCGTGACAATCTCGTGCTCGCGTGAGCGAGCACGAGATTGCGGCGCAGGCTCATGGGCGCGCAGCGCACGTGAAGCTGCTGAAGCGGCGGGCCGAAGCCACAACTGGGTGGTTGTCTGTGCTCGCGTAAGCGAGCGCGAGATCAACTTTCTACCGTGCCGTGAGGCTCATCGGTGTTGCCGTCGTCCTCGCTGCCTTCACGCCGAGCCGACGGCCTTGAGCCGCGCAGAAACCGGTTCTGCGAGGGCACGCGCGGGAGGTAGCGCGACAACTCAGTCAATGCCAACTGGTAAACCCCGCGCTTGAACTCGATGACCATGTCCAGAGGCACCCAATAGTCATTCCAGCGCCAGGCGTCGAACTCGGGGTGGTCCGTGGCGCGCAGGTTCATGTCGCTGTCGCGACCCACCAGCCTTAGCAGAAACCAGATCTGCTTCTGCCCCCGGTAGTGACCGCGGGCGTCCTTGCGGATGAAGTGATCAGGTACCTCGTAGCGAAGCCAGTCGCGGGTGCGCGCCACGATCTGCACGTGCTCCTGCGTCAGCCCCACTTCCTCGTGGAGTTCACGGAACATCGCCTGCTCAGGCGTCTCGCCGTACTTGATGCCGCCCTGCGGAAACTGCCACGAGTGCGTCTTCAACCGCTTGCCCCAAAAAACTTGGTTGCGAGCGTTGAGCAGGATGATGCCGACGTTGGGCCTGAAGCCCTCCCGGTCGAGCATAATCAGACCCCAATTTTTTGACTGAAATCATTATTGCACCGGCCCCCTGCGGAAAGCGAACTCTCGCTTTCCCGCATGCGCTGCGGCGGTGTGATTCGGTCTCCTGCCGCCCCACTTCCAGGGTGGCGCCCTCATCTGGTCTGCCTGACCTCACGGACGTGTCCTGCCCATGAAAGCCAGTTCCTTCTTCATCGCCACGCTCAAGGAGGCGCCCGCCGACGCCGAGGTGGTCAGCCACAAGCTGATGATGCGTGCCGGCATGATCAAGCGGCTGTCCGCGGGCATCTACAACTACATGCCCATGGGCCTTCGCGTCATCCGTAAGGTGGAGGCCATCATCCGCGAGGAGATGGACCGTGCCGGTGCGGTGGAACTGCTGATGCCGGTGGTGCAGCCTGCGGAGCTCTGGCAGGAGACCGGGCGTTTCGCCAAGATGGGGCCGGAGTTGATGCGCGTGAAAGACCGGCACGACCGCGACTACATCATCCAGCCCACCAGCGAAGAAGTGGTCACTGACATCGCGCGTCAGGAGCTGCGCAGCTACAAGCAGCTGCCGAAGAATTTCTATCACATCCAGACCAAGTTCCGCGACGAACGCCGGCCGCGCTTTGGCGTCATGCGGGGGCGCGAGTTCACGATGAAGGACGCTTACTCTTTTGACCGGGACAAAGAGGGTGCGGCGCGCAGCTATGAGGCCATGTTCGCCGCCTACAAGCGCATCTTTGACCGCTTCGGCCTGCAGTACCGTGCGGTGGCGGCCGACACCGGCGCCATCGGCGGTGACCTGTCGCACGAGTTCCAGGTGATCGCCGAGACGGGGGAGGACGCCATCGTCTACTGCCCCACCAGCGAATACGCCGCCAACATCGAGTTGGCCGAGGCGCTGGCACCCAAGCCGGGCCGTCCTGCCGCCGCCCAGGCCATGGCCAAGACGCCCACGCCGGGCAAGAGCACCTGTGCCGATGTGGCCGAGTACCTGTCGCTGCCGCTGTCTTCGACCATCAAGTCGCTGGTGCTGGCCACGGACGAGCTGGACGCCGACGGGCAACGCATTGGCTCCACCGTCTGGCTGTTGCTGGTGCGTGGTGATCATGGCCTGAACGAAGTCAAGGCGGGGAAGGTGGAAGGGCTCAAGGGGGGCTTCCGCTTTGCCACCATCGCGGAGATCGAGGAGCACTTCGGTTGCAAGCCTGGCTATCTGGGGCCGGTGAATATGCTCAAGCCCGTCAAGGTGGTGGCAGATCGGACCGTGGCCGCGATGAGCGACTTCGTGTGTGGCGCCAACGATGCCGACTTCCACTTCACAGGGGTGAACTGGGGCCGGGACCTGCCCGAGCCCGACCTGGTGGCCGACATCCGCAACGTGGTCGAGGGCGACCCGTCGCCTGACGGCCAGGGCGTGCTGGCCATCCAGCGCGGTATCGAGGTGGGCCATGTGTTCTACCTGGGCACCAAGTACAGCCAGGCCATGAACGCCACCTTCCTGGACGAGACCGGCAAGCCCAAGCTGATGGAGATGGGCTGCTATGGCATCGGGGTCACGCGCATCCTGGGCGCGGCCATCGAGCAGAACCACGACGAGCGCGGGATCATCTGGCCGGCTTCCATCGCGCCTTTCCAGGCTGTCGTCTGCCCCATTGGAATGGACCGTAACGATGACGTGCGCTCTGCCGCGCAGCGGGTGTATGCGGAGCTCCAGGCTCTCGGTGTGGATGTGATCCTGGACGACCGTGGCGAACGCCCAGGCGCGATGTTCGCGGATTGGGAGTTGATCGGCGTGCCGCAGCGGGTGGTGATCTCCGAGAGGGGCTTGAAGGAAAGCCAGGTCGAGCTGCAGGGTCGCCGCGATGTGCAGGCCCACCGGGTACCGTTGACCGAGGTGGCGCGCCGCCTGCACGAGCGGCTCGCTCCCGCCGCGTGACGCACTGCCCCCAGCGCCGCGACTTCTTACAGGCCGGCGTGGGCTTCGCGGTGGCCTCACCCCCTGGCGGGGTGCTGCTTCCAGCTTGCCCCACCTTGCTGGGGTGGGTTGGGGGTGCGGGGGCGATGCTGGCCCAGCACCAAGCCCACGCGGGCGCGCAGGTGGAAGAGCCTCTGGCGCAATCCGTACGTTCTGCACTGTCGGCCGCGGTGGCCGACGCGGCGCCGCCCCGGCCGGTGTTCGACCTGCCTGAGGCCCGGGCGGCCTACGCCCTGTGGCTCGGGCGCGCAGGCCAGAAGCTGCAGCGCTACAAGTCTGAAGCGCATGTACGCACCGAGTTCCTGGAAGCCGCGTGGTACGAAAGCCGGCGCGCCGGCTTGGAAACCGCGCTGGTGCTGGGCCTGATCCAGGTGGAGAGCGCCTTTCGCAAGTACGCGATCAGTTCAGCCGGCGCAAGAGGCTACATGCAGGTGATGCCGTTTTGGTCGCGCCTGATTGGCGACGGCGACGTGAGCCGCCTGTTCCACATGCAGACCAATCTGCGCTTTGGCTGCACCATCCTGCGGCATTATCTGGACATCGAGCGCGGGGATCTGTTTCTGGCTCTGGGTCGCTACAACGGCAGCCGTGGTCGGGCGCCGTACCCTGATGCCGTGCTGGCCGCCCGGCAAGGTTGGGCCTTGAGCCGGCCTGCATGAGTGTCGACGGGGGCCTAAAGACCCGTCCACTCCCTGGCCGCCGCTCCCGAGAAGCCGAGGAGGGACAAGACGCGTTCCACACTCTCGTTCACCATCTCGTCAATGTTGGAAGGACGGTGGTAGAAGGCCGGCAGGGGGGGGAAGATGATGGCGCCCATCTCGGTGGCGGCCGTCATGTTGCGCAGGTGGGCGAGATTGAACGGCGTCTCCCGCACCATGAGCAGCAGCTTGCGCCGCTCCTTGAGCGTGACGTCCGCTGCCCGGGTGAGCAGGTTGTCCGAGAAGCCGTGGGCCACCGAGGCCAGGGTCTTCATGGAGCACGGTGCCACCACCATGGCCGAGGTGCCGAAACTCCCGCTGGCCAGGCAGGCCCCCACGTCACCCGGTGCGTAGGCGAAATCGGCCTTGGACTCCAGGGCCTTGCGGTCCAGCCCCAGTTCGTGGTGGGTGTTCAGGATGCCCGAGGGCGTAGCTACCACATGGGTTTCCACGCCGAGGGCCCTGGCCCGCTCCAGCAGGCGCACGCCATAAACCGCGCCAGTGGCACCGGTGATGCCGACGACCAGGCGCTGGCGCATCGGGCTGCGCGCTTCAGGCGCTGGGCGACAGCATCTGCTGCAACTCGCCGCTCTGGTACATCTCCATCATGATGTCCGAGCCGCCGACGAACTCACCGCCCACGTAAAGCTGCGGGATGGTGGGCCAGTTGGCGTATTCCTTGATGCCCTGGCGGATGCCTTCGTCTTCCAGCACGTTGACGGTCTTCAGGTCGGACACACCGCAGGCCTTGAGAACCTGGATGGCCCGGCCGGAAAACCCGCACATGGGGAACTGGGCCGTCCCCTTCATGAACAGCACGACGCGATGGCCCTTCACCAGGCTGTCGATTTGTTGTTGGACGTCACTCATGGGTTCCTCGCTCCTGTAGATCTTGCTTGTGTAGCGAGGATAAGGCAAAGCCTGGAACTGCGCCTGAAGCTCGGCCGAGAGCCCTGGGGCTGCGGGGTCAGTTCCATGCCTTCTGCCCTGCGGTGCAGCGTTCATGTCCGGTCAGGTCGCGCCGGGTCGTAACGCCCTGCAACCCAGCGGCCTCCAGAAGCGCCCGTACTGCTGTGGCTTGGTCAAAGCCATGTTCCACGAGCAGCCAACCGCCAGGCTGTAGGTGCTGTGGTGCGTTCGCGCACAACAGGCGCAAGGCGGACAGACCGTCGGCACCAGGGGTGAGCGCTGACTGAGGCTCCGCGTGCAGGGCGGTCAGGTGTGGGTCGCCGGCGTCGATGTAGGGAGGGTTGGAGACGATCAGGTCGAAGCGCCGACCGGCCAGCGGCGCGTACCAATGGCCTTGCAGCCACTCCACGGACAGGCCCAGGCGCTGGCCGTTGGCGCGCGCCACCGCCAGCGCCGTTGGGCTCAAGTCCACAGCGCAGATCTCGGCCTTGGGGTGTGCGTGCTTTAACGCCAGGGCGATGGCACCGCTGCCCGTGCCCAGGTCGACCACGGTGCTTGGCGTACTGCAGTCTGTAACGGTCGAGTCGCGGTCATGGTCCGCCAGCAGGTCCAGCGCCCAGTCCACAAGAAGCTCCGTGTCAGGCCGGGGCACCAGCACGTCGGGGGTCACGCGCAGCATGAGGCCGTGGAATTCGCGCTCACCCAGCAGGTAGGCCAGGGGGACACCCCGGGCGCGTTCGGCCAGGTGTGCCCTGAAGGCCTGGACTTGCTTGGCGTCGAGTGCGTGGTCGTCGTGCGCGATCAGCCAGGCCCTGGCTTGCCCCAGCAGGCGCGCCAGCAGCAGTTGGGCGTCCAGTCGATCGACCCCCGCGCGCCGGGCATGGGCCAGCAGGTCTGCCACCGTGGGCGTAGCAGCCCCCGTTATCGCTGCATGGCGAATGCTCGACACCTGAGCTGACGTCGTCGGCGTCACCTGGGCGTTGTGCTCCCCATGCGTCGACGGGTCGCTGGGTTCGCTCGGCATCTGTTCCTTGCTCAAGCCGAACCCTCGAGCGCTGCCAACTGCTCGGCGGCCCGGGCGGCCTTCAGCGCGCTCACCACGTCGCCCAGGTCGCCCTCCATCACCTGGCCCAGTTTGTAGAGCGTCAGGTTGATGCGGTGGTCGGTCAGGCGGCCCTGCGGGAAGTTGTAGGTGCGGATGCGGTCGCTGCGGTCGCCGCTGCCGATCAGGCCCTTGCGCGTGGCCGCTTCCTGGGCGGCGCGCTCGCTGCGCTCCTTTTCGCGCAGGCGTGCGGCCAGCACGGCCATCGCCTTGGCCTTGTTGCGGTGCTGGGAACGGTCATCCTGGCACTCGGCCACCAGCCCGGTGGGCAGGTGGGTGATGCGGATGGCGCTGTCGGTCTTGTTGACGTGCTGGCCGCCAGCACCGCTGGCTCGGAAGGTGTCGATGCGCAGTTCGGCCGGGTTCAGCGTCACCTCGGCCGCTTCGTCGGGCTCGGGCATCACGGCCACGGTGCATGCGCTGGTGTGGATGCGGCCCTGGCTCTCGGTGGCCGGCACGCGCTGTACGCGGTGGCCGCCCGACTCGAAGCGCAGCGTGCCGTAGGCTTGCGCGCCTTCGACGCGCAGCACCAGTTCCTTGTAGCCGCCCAGCTCGGCCGGGCTTTCGCTCATGATTTCGGTGCGCCAACCCTGGCGTTCGCAATAGCGCAGGTACATCCGGGCTAGGTCGCCGGCGAACAGGGCCGACTCGTC
>CAYSOD010000131.1:0-8942 GCA_964432385.1 uncultured Rubrivivax sp. | reverse complement strand
GAACATGGGGAAGAAGCCCGCCCCCGCCCCCAAGAGGCGCCGTGTGCGGTCGCCCTCCAGAGGCTCAACCTTGATGACCTCGGCACCCAGGTCTGCCAGCACCATGCCGCAGGTGGGCCCCATCACCATGTGGGTGAACTCCACCACTCGCAAGCCGGCCAGGGGCAGCGTGGCGTCAGCTGGCAAGGCCGTACCAGAGACCTGATCTTGCATCGCGGGTTGGTGCTCGCTCATGCCGACATTAGACCGGGTCCAGCGGGCGGCGAGTTCCTGGCCGGCACTGCCCCAGCACCGTGATCGGGCCCCTACCCCTCAACCAGGCACTCAGAGCGTGCTGACGAGGTGGCCACCGTCCACGGCGATGGTGGCGCCCGTCATGTAGGACGAGGCATCGCTGGCAAGCAGCAGCAAGGGGCCGTCGAGTTCGTGCAGGCGGCCAATGCGCTGCATGGGGATGCGCCCGGCCAGGGCCTTGCCGGTGTCACTCTTGAGCAGGTCCTTGTTCAGCTCGGTCTCGAAGTAGCCCGGCGCCAGGGCGTTCACGCGGATGCCGGTGTCGGCCCACTCCAGGGCCAGGGCCTGTGTCAGCTGGATCACCGCCGCCTTGGAGGCCGCGTAAGCCGCCACCCCCGCCCGCACCCGCAGGCCCAGGATGGAGGCCACGTTGATGATGGAGCCCGGCCGGCCCGCAGCCTGCAGGCGCCGGGCCGCGCAGCGCGCCACGGTCCACACCCCGTTGAGGTTGGTGTCAATGACCGCGCGCCAGTCTGCCTGCGTCATCTCGGTGCTGGGCCCGCGCGCCACCACCCCGGCGTTGTTGACCACGATGTCGGGCAGGCCCAGGGCCGCCGTGATCGCGTCCAGACCCTGCTCTACGCTCTGTTCCACGCCCACGTCCATGGCGAAGGCCTGCACAGTTCCCGGCGCGCAGGAGCGCTGCAGGTCTGCCTCTAGCGTGCGCGCCACCTCATGGCCCAACTCGATGCGCCGCCCCGTGATCGCCACACCTGCGCCCTGGGCTGCCAGCACCCGCGCAAACCCCAAGCCCAGGCCGCTGAAGCCGCCCGTGACCAGGGCCGTGCGCCCACGCAGGTCCGTGTGAAGTGACGAACTCTGCCCCAATGCTGCGCTGTCCATGAACCACCTCCCAAGCCACGTTGCAGGTCAGATGGCCCGCAAACCGTGCTCCAGCGTACACCGACGCAGCATCTCCTCCACGTAGCCCGCAAAGCTGCTTGGCGCCAGCAGTGGAGCGTCGCAATAGAGCCACAGAAGCTGCATCATGGCGTCCAGCGAGCCACAGCACCCGGCCCCGAACCGGACTTCCGGGGTGGCGCAAGCCCTCTGCAGGCTGCACCAATTCGCCCCCGCGACACCGAACTCGGGCATTGTTTGAATACGAGGCATAGAGTGCACATCTATCCATGAAATCTCGACCAACACCCACCGAGCCTCTGCATATCGACTGGATCGACCTGCCGTCGGGAGGGAGCATCGGCATGACGCACTGCCCCGGCCGGCGAGGTCGAGACAGCGCCGGCCGCCTGTGGGAACGCGACCTTGCAGCCGACCTCCAGACCCTTGCAAACGAGCGGGGCCAAGCGCTGGTGACGCTTTTAGAGGAGCGGGAGTTCAACCTATTGGGCGTACCGGAGTTACCGGTGCTCGCGCCCAGCCTCTTTGACTGGCATCACATGCCCATTCCCGACATGACGCCCCCAGGCGCGTGCGTGGTGGCGCATTGGCAGCGCAGGGGCGGTGTGCTTCTGGAGACACTGCACGCCGGTGGCCGCATTGTCTTTCACTGCGCCGCAGGCCTGGGCCGGACAGGCACCATGGTGGCCAAGCTACTGACCGACAGCTTCGGCCTGACGCCCTGTGATGCCATAGCCCGGGTGCGTCAGGCGCGACCCGGTACCATCGAGACCGCTGCACAGGAGGAGTTTGTGCGCGGTCCGATGCAGTTCGGCCGTTAACATTCCATTTCTTCGTGGCACGCATGCGCTGGCTCTGACGTCAATAGGCAGCTGCAAGCAAGCTCCCGGAATTGAGGCCGATGCTCCCGTGACAGGCCGCGCCGCACGCCCCCTGAAAAACAGGGCCGTTTCGTTCATTGCCCTGACCCATGACCCATCGCCGCGCCGTCGGTTGGATGATCGTCTGCACGCTCATGTGGAGCGCCGGCGGTGTCCTCAGTCGATTCTTCACCACCACCGAGGGCTTTGAGGTTACGTTCTGGCGCAGCGTCTTTGCTGCTCTGACCGTATTGGTCTGGTTTGCCTTCACTGGCATGCGCAAACCCCTGAGCCAGTTGTTGACCGGAGGGGCCACCGTGTGGGCCAGCGGTCTGATGTGGTCGGTGATGTTCACTTGCTTCATGTTTTCGCTCTCGCTGACCACGGTGGCCAACGTGCTCATCACCCAGAGCCTGGCCCCCGTGTTCACGGCGCTCCTGGCCTGGGTGGCGCTGCGTCAGCCCGTTCCGCCTCGCACCTGGCTGGCCATTGGCGTGGCGGCTTCGGGCATCTGCCTGATGTATGCCCTTGACGTGTCTGCACTTGAAGGGCGCCATGCATGGGGCGTTCTCGTGGCGCTGGGTATCCCGCTGGCGGGCGCCATCAACTGGATCCTGCTGCAAAGGAATGGCACCAAGCTGGATCTGACCAGTTCAGTACTGCTGGGCGCAGTGATTTCCGCAGGCTTGACGCTGCCCCTGGCCTGGCCGCTGGGGGTAGGGCTGCAGGACCTGGGCTTGCTGGCCGTGCTGGGGGTGGTTCAGCTGGGCATTCCCTGCATTCTGGTGATGCGGGCTGCGGCGCGACTGGCTGCGGCAGAGACGTCTCTGCTCGCCCTGCTGGAGGTGGTGTTTGGGATCCTTCTAACCTGGCTCTTTGGCGGTGAGACCCCGGGCTGGGCCACGATGGCCGGTGGGCTGACGGTGCTGGGTGCGCTGGTCTACAACGAGATGGGCAAGTCGCCAGCCCCCAGCCCCGCTTTCAAGGGCTGAGAGCCTGCTCGGGCGTTTGAATCGGCCGACGGTTTGCCACAGCCCAGACCTCGCGTGGCGACAGGCTCTTGAGCCGGTGGTCGCTCCACACCTGCCGCCAGCGGCGCGCCCCAGGCGTGCCGTTCCACAGGCCCAGCATGTGCCGCGGGATGTGAGCCCAAGGCGTCCCGTTCGCCGCGTGCTGCCGCTCCATGTAGTCCACCATCGCCTCTTCCACCGCCTCGCGGCTGAGCGCGGCGGGCGCTGAAGCCCCCCAAAAGGCCTGATCCCACTCGACCATGGACCAGGGGTTGTGATAGGCCTCACGGCCGACCATCACGCCGTCCACCGCCGCCAGTTGCTCTGCGATTTGCGCCGTTGACTTCAGGCCGCCGTTGATGGCAATGGTCAGGGCCGGGAAGTCCCGCTTGAGACGGTGCACCAGGTCGTAGCGCAGGGGCGGGATCTCCCGGTTCTCCTTCGGGCTCAGCCCTTGAAGCCAGGCGTTACGTGCGTGGACGATAAAGACCGCGGCGCCGCCGCGCTCGGCCACCGTACCCACAAAGTCGCGCACAAAGTCGTAACTCTCGGTACGGTCCACGCCAATGCGGTGCTTCACAGTCACGGGCAAATCGGTAGCCTCGCGCATGGATGCCACGCACTGCGCCACCAGTTCGGCCTCCCGCATGAGACAAGCGCCAAACGCCCCGCGCTGCACCCGCTCGCTGGGGCAGCCGCAGTTCAGGTTGACCTCGTTGTAGCCCCATTCAGCGGCCAACTTAGCGCAACGCGCCAGGTCTTCCGGTTCACTGCCCCCAAGCTGTAAGGCCACCGGATGCTCGGCCTCGTCAAAGTCCAGATGCCGCGGCACGTCGCCATGCAGCAAAGCTCCCGTGGTCACCATCTCGGTGTAGAGCAACGTGCGGCGGGTGATCAGGCGGTGAAAGAAGCGGCAATGCCGGTCCGTCCAGTCCATCATCGGAGCCACGCTCAGGCGCCACGGTGAGTAAGCGGTGGGGGTCTCCACAGGGTCAGACACAGGCTGCTTCGGGCTGGCGCGCGTGGAGCGCGGGGTTGTAAGTGTGCAACCGGTGCAGGCCAACGTCAGCGCGTGTTCCAGAACGCGCGGTGCACGTCGGCAATGGCTCGCTCGGCGGCCGGCACCGGGCCCACCACCTGCATGGCCTTCTGTCCACGGGCAAACACCTCTCGGCAGGGCAGGTCCAAGGTGGGGTTGTCCTCGTGGCTGCCGGTGATCTCGAGCAAGCGCGACTCCGACATGCCGTACACCAGGCCGCCAATGTGGGCCCAGTACTGCGTGGCCGCGCACATGGCGCAGGGTTCTACGGTGGTCACCAGGGTGCAGCCCCAGAGGTCCTGCATGTTGTAGCGTGCGGCGGCTTCGCGGGCCAGCACGGCCTCGGCGTGGTTCACGCTGTCCACATTGCCCTGCTCAAGCAGTACGGTCTCGCCGTCGGCCGCCACCAGGATCGCACCAAAGGGGTGATGCCCCGCATCGGCCGCACGCTGTGCCACCTCGGCCGCTCGTGCCAGGTGGCGCTGGATCTGCTCATCGTTCAGCATGCTGCTCCCCAGGCGTCACAAGGCCGTTGGCAAAAGCACCACAGCACGGCGGTCCGCGTTGCCACGCTCACTTGTACTTGATGGTGCACCCATAGGGCACGTTGACCGGGTTGCTGATGGGCTTGCCGGCGCGGAGTTCATCGAGTGCAGCCGCCACCAGATTTCGGGAGGTCTTGACGTCCTCGGGGTTGGCCGAGCGCTTGTCATCGATGGCACCGTTGTAGACCAGCTTGCCGGCCGGGTCGATGACGTACATGTGGGGCGTGACCTTGGCGCCATAGGCGAGGCCAACCGCACCGGACTCGTCCATCAGGAACCGCGTGGGCGTGGCACCGAAGCGGCCCAACTCCTTTTCCAGAGCCTCGGGCGACTGGTAGTCAGGGTGCCCGGTGTGGGTGGAGTTGATGGTGAGCCACACCACTTCGGGGCCGTACTTCTTCTGCAAGGCCTGCATGTTGCCGCTGCGGTAGTGCTTCTGCACGAACGGGCAGCCGAAGTTGTGCCACTCCAGCACCACCGTCTTGCCCTTGAAATCGGCCAGGCTCACGGGCTTGCCTGCCAGATCCATCGCCCGGAAGGCAGGCGCTGGCTGGCCCACGACCGCCGCCGCATGAGCCGGCTGGAGGCAGGGCACCGTCAGCGCTGCCACGAGGGCGAGCGTGGACACCCGAAAGAAGCTGCGCGTGGTGAGACCAGACATGAGGTCATCCTGTGGAGTCGATCGACGCGGCGGATTCTGGCAGGTTGACTCCAACCCTGGGCAGCCCCAAGGTTCTCAAGCTGAACGGGCCGGCACCCGTCTCAGCGCCGGACGCTCACGGCCGCCAACGGCACCACCGAGGTCAATGCCGCCAGCAGCAACACCTGCACGGCGCCGGGCGTGAACATCTGCCCGGCCAGCCCCGGGCCGACCATGGACGCCAGGGCGAAGGCAGCCGGCACCAGCAGGATGACCCTGCCGCTTGGGTCCTGCCGTGCGATGTGGGCGGCTTGCAGCACACAGCCGCAGGTGAAGGCGAACTCCCAGACCCAGGCCCCCAGGGCAAAAGCAGGGAAGCCCGAGGCCGTGCCCAGCAGGGCCAGCCCCACTGCCAGCAACAGCAAGGCGCCGGCGTGCGCCCTGACGGGCTGCCAGCGCTCGCCCAAGGCGCCCACACTGAAGGCCGCCACGCCACCGAGCAGCTTGAGCACGGCAAAGACGAGGCCGGTCTGCGCCGGCTCCAGCTTCAACCCTGCCCCGATGCGCTCCAAGAAGGCCCACAACCCGATGTTGCCGGTGAGGTAGACGAAGAAGACGAGCAGGCCGACCCAGGCGGCCAGCGGCACAGGCGGCCGGTGTGTGCTGCCAGCGGCCGCAAGCGGGGTGCTCGACTTGGGCGTCTCGCGGCTTGCACCGGGCGCCGCCGCCTCACCAGCCAGCACCGAGCGCGCCGGCACCCACCAGGCAGACACACCCAACACAAGCACCACGGCCGCCAGCGCTGTGGCAGCGCCCAGGTACTGCCAGTGGGCCATGACCAGCGGGGGCAGGGCAAACAGCACGGCCGCGGTGACCGACAACTCCACGCCCTGGCGCACGCCAAAGGCGCGCACCTTGTCGGGCAAGTCACTCAGGATGCGCATGCCCAGACAGGTCATGGTGGAGGCGAAGAAGCCGATCAAAGCCCAGGCGAAGTACTGGCCCTTCAAATCAGACATGACAGCGCTCAACGCGAAGGCACCTGCCGTGCCGAGGGCGCTCAGCACCGTGAGCAGCCGCCAGTTCAGCCGTTCGATCCACAAGGGCGCCCCCAGCGTCCCCACCAGGTAGCCCGCAAAGCACACCGAGCCCATGAAGCCCACAGCTGCCGGCTCCAGCTTGAAGGCCTCGGCCAAGCTGCCCAGCATGACGGGCAGCGAGTTGAAGGGCAAGCCGCCTATGGTGGAAGCAATGCTGGCGGCCAGCATGACGCCCATCACCTTGGCAGGTGACAGGACGAAGGTACTGGGGTCAGAAGCGGTGGGGGTCATGTTCAGCTCGCCAGAGGATGGGGGCGCGGCACAGGTGCCGAGGAGCCACGCAGAAGCAGGCCCGTCACATGTACAGGATCACGATATCGTTGACGACCGACGGCCGGTCTTGGCCCACCACGTGGGTGTCGATCTCCATCGTCAACTGGGTACCGCTCTTCACGCGTTCCACGGCCTTGACACGGGCCCGCGCCCGGATACGGCAACCCGAAGGCACGGGCGTGGCAAAACGCAACCGGTCCGAGCCGTAGTTGACCATGTTGTTGAAGCCGGTGACCTCCCAATCCAGCGGCAGCTTCAGGCGGCTGA
The DNA here is from genome assembly GCA_964432385.1 of uncultured Rubrivivax sp. Taxonomy (GTDB): domain Bacteria; phylum Pseudomonadota; class Gammaproteobacteria; order Burkholderiales; family Burkholderiaceae_C; genus Rubrivivax. The sequence continues at coordinate 2,053 of CAYSOD010000131.1, read as the reverse complement.
CCAGTACCTGCACCAGGGCACCGTGGGCGATGGTGGTGCCGAACGGGCTCTGCGCACGGGCGCGTTCGGGGTCGGTGTGGATCCAGTAGTCGTCGCCTGTGAGCGCCGCGAACTGGTTGATCACGTCCTGGCTGACCGTGAACTCGTTGGACCAGGGTGAGAACTCGTCGGAAATCAGGCCGCGCAGGGCATCCAGGTCGCGGCAGTCGATCTGGCGCTTGGGCGGTTCGGCTGCAGTCGAACCCGCCGCGCTGCCGAGCTCGTCTGCCGCTGCCGCATCAGCCGCGCTTTCAGCTTTGATCACCCCCGGATGAGCCCCCTCCTCGGGGGTGAAGCGCAGCAGGGTCACCGCCCCGGGCCGCTCGTCAAACACGGCGCGCAGGCGCTGGCCCACGCGCAGATCAGCCGCGTCCACACCCGCCAACGTGGTGTTCAGGTGCGGGCCTTCTTCCAGCGCCACCACGGCCAGCAGCTGCGGCATCTCGTCGGTGAACTCGGGCAGCGTCGGCACCCGAGCGACGGTGTAGGTGTACAGCGTGGCACGGCCCGAGGCCGCCTCCCAGCGCAGTTGCCGGGTGCCGCAATGGGGGCAGTGGCTGCGGGGGAAGAACACCGCATGGCCCGCGGGCTCGCAACGTTGGATGCGCAGCTCGTGGGCCTTCAGGCCGTCCCAGAAGGGCTGAGACAGCGGCGTGGGCCGCGGCAAGGGCTTGTTCCAGGTGGTCATGTCAGGCCCCTCGCAGGATCAACGCGCCCTGCTCGCTCATCACACCACCCGTGCCGGACACGTAGGCCAGGTCATGACGATTCAGTTGCCGCCCGCCAGCGCGGCCCTGGATCTGGTGCAGCGCCTCGATCACCTGCGTCATGCCGCCGGCGGTGCCCGTCTGGCCAAAGCTGAGCTGGCCACCGTGCGTGTTCATCGGGAAGTCGCCCTGGAAGGTGAAGTCATGCTGGCGCACGAAGTCCAGGCCCTGGCCCTTGGGGCAGAAGCCGGCATCCTCCAGCGTCAGCAGCACGGTGATGGTGTAGCAGTCGTAGATCTGCGCCATGTGCACGTCCGCCGGACGCACGCCGGCCATGGCGAAGGCCTTGCGTGAGGCCGGGCCGATGGGCGTGGCCAGCATGTCCTGCGCGTAGGTGGGCGACTTGCTGTGGATGTGCTCGCCGCAACCCACCACCTGAACGGGGCGGTGGCGGGTGCTGCGGGCGATGTCCTCGCGCGTGACCACCACCGCTGCGCCGCCGGCCACCGGCATCACGATCTCCAGCATCTTCAGCGGCTCGGCCACCATGCGCGAGGCCAGCACATCCTCCACCGTGATGGGCTGGCCGTGGAACATGGCGTCCGGGTGGTGGCAGGCGTTGAAGCGCTGGTGCACGGCAATGCGCGCCACCGCCGCCTCGTCCCAGCCGTGGGTGGCGGCGTAACGCTGCGCGATCATGGCGTAGCCGGTGTTCTGCGCCATGTGGCCGTAGGGCAGGTCCATCTCGGCCTCGGGCGCGCCAAAGCGCGTGCTGTGGCCGCCAAAGCGGGAGGCCCGCATCACCTCGGCAATGTGGTCGTCATTCGGCGCCGCCGGCGCCATGCGCGACGGGATCACGCACAACACCGTGTTGCACAGCCCGAGTTCGATGGCCGCGGCCGCACGCCACACCATACCCACGGAGCTGGCGCCGCCCAGATCCACCACCTCGGCGAAATCGATGGGAATACCCAGGTACTCGGTGGCCATCGCGGGCACGAACATGCCCGCCTCGTGAAACTGCGGACCGATGGTGATCAGCCCATCCACATCCTTGAGCGACAGGCCGGCGTCATCCAGCGCTTGCAATCCCAGATCGGCCACCTGCTCCAGGTGAAACATTCGGGGCGCGGTGGCGTACTTATGCGGCTTGTACTGAGCCGCCCCCACCAGCGCCGCCTTGCCTTGCAGACCCATGGCGACCCTTCCAATAGCGAAGCCGGCATGTTGCCAGCCGGCCAGTGCCCCGCCCTCGTCCGGCGAGACTATTCGCCATGCGAAGGTGCCCCACGCTTCAACCGCCGCGA
>CAYSOD010000130.1:0-8956 GCA_964432385.1 uncultured Rubrivivax sp. | reverse complement strand
TCGACCACCGTTGCTCGGGCGGTCTGTTCTGCGCTGCGCAGCGCAAGCAGGCGCTGCTGCACTTTGCCGGCCGGCGCGCCATGGACATCGAGGGCCTGGGCGACAAGCTCGTTGACCAGTTGGTCGACGGCGACCTCGTGCGCACGCTGCCGGAGCTCTACACCCTGGGCTTGGCCAAGCTCTCCGCGCTGGACCGCATGGCCGACAAGAGTGCGGCCAATCTGGTGGGGGCTCTGGAGCGCAGCAAGCGCACCACCCTGGCGCGATTCATCTACGCCTTGGGTATTCGCCACGTGGGCGAAGCCACCGCGCGCGATCTGGCGCGGCACTTCGGCTCGATCGACCGCCTGATGGCCGCCGAGGAGCTGCAGTTGCTGGAGGTGCCCGACGTCGGGCCGGTGGTGGCCCGCAGCATCCACACCTTCTTTGCGCAACCGCACCACCGAGAGATCGTGGAGCAGCTGCGCGCCTGCGGGGTGGGCTGGGACGAGCACGAGGGCGCGGCCCAGGCCGCCCCTGGCCCGCTGACGGGCAAGACCTTGGTGCTCACCGGCACGCTGCCGACCCTCACGCGTGACGAAGCCAAGGCCCTGATCGAGGCGGCTGGGGGCAAGGTGGCGGGCTCGGTGTCGCGCAAGACCGATGCCGTGGTCGCGGGCGAGGAAGCCGGCAGCAAGCTCGAGAAGGCGCAGGCACTGGGCGTGACGGTGCTGGACGAGGCGGGCTTGCGCGCCTGGTTGGCGGGCCAGTCCCCCGGCCTCAGCCCGGCCTGACCCGTTGCGGACGCAGCGCCAGCCACAAGGCGCCGGCGCAGCAGGCCATGGCGCCCCATTGCAGCAGGCCCAAGGGCTCATTCCTGATCGCCGCACCCGTGACCATGGCCACCATGGGCACCATGATGGACGACAGGCCCGCCACCTGTGCGGGCAGCATGCCCACGACGGAAAACCAGGCCAGGTTGCCGATGCACATGGGCACCAGCGTGATGTAAGCGATGGCGGCGATGCTGGTCCAGGACGGCACGAACCAGGGCCCCTGGCCCAGGGCCATGGCCCCCAGCACGATAGGGCCGGAGGCGATCAGCAGCTGCCAACCGGTCAGCACCAAAGCCGTGGCGCGGGGGGGCTTGCGCTTGAGGATCAGGGTGCCGGCGGCCCAGCCGATACCGGCCAGCAGGCCCAGCGCAAACCCGGCGGGCGCCTGGGCGTAGGCGTTCCAGCCCGCGTGCAGCAGCATGCCCACAGAGGCTGCCCCGAGGGCCAGCGCGGTCAGCATGCGGCGGGTCAAGCGCTCGCCCAGGAACACGGTGGCCATCAGCGCCGCCCACAACGGCATGGTGAAGCCCAGCACGGCGGCCTGGCCCGAAGGGATCATCACCGCGGCGTAGGTGCTGGCGATGTTCCACACCACCAGGTAGGCCAAGGCCGCGGCCAGTACCGTGGGGCGATCGGCCCGGTCAATGTGCAGGGACAGGCCCCGTAGGCGGGCCACGAGCAGCAGGGTCAGGCCCGCCACAGGCAGCGCCAGGCCGCGGAAGGTCCACACCGACACTTCCTTCACGGCCAGCGGGAACAGGGTCCAGTTCGTCCCCCACACCAGCGTCAGCACGGCCAGCCACGCCAGGGCTCGTGCGGGAATGTGGGGCGGGGGGGTCATCAGCAAGTGTCGCGGGGTGGCAGGCACCCTGCAAGTCAGTATGCCTGCACACCGCACCGAGGTTGGAGACGGTGCAAGACATCAGCCCTGGCAGCGGTACGAGGCGACGCTGGAGGACGGTGGTGTTCGGTTTGCCTAGGCAACTCCATCTTTACATGCGGCGCGGGCCCCTTGTGTCGGCCGAAGGCTTGCCTGCTGCGTTGTATCTGGACCGGTTGCGCCGGGCCCGCTGTCGCGGTGCCCTTGAGCATTCGGCACCTGGAGCTTGCGCCATGGCCACAAAGACTCTCGCGGCTTGGATGGGAACCTTGCTCGCGTTGACCTGCGGTCTGGTGCCGCTGGCAGCGCTGGCCTTCAGCTCCGTGCCCGCGGCCCAGGCTGGGCCCGTGAATGCGGCCTATCCCCAGCGGGCAGGCCGGCTGTCGGACTTCCAGGGTGGTGTGTGGATCTTCGACACCGATCAGGGCCAGTGGGTTGAAGCGTTGAGAAACCGCGCCCTCACCGAGGGCGATCGGGTGTCCACTGACCGTGGAGCCCGGGCCGAGTTGCGCGTGGGCTCCACCGAGTTGCGGCTGGGTTCGGCCACGGAGCTGGAGATCGTGCGGCTGGATGAGAGCCGCATGGGCTTTCAGGTGCACCGCGGCCAGCTGGCGGTGCGTGTGCGCTCTCGCGAGATCGCGGCGGAGCTGGAGCTTCTGACGGCCGAGGCCCGGTTGCAGGTGCAGCGGGCCGGCACCTATCGCGTGGACCGGGAGGATGACACCACCTGGGTCACGGCCATGCGCGGGGGGCTGCAGGTCCAGACGCCTGACCAACTCTTCAATGTGGCGGCCGGCCAGCGTGTGGAACTCACGCCGCGTGGCCGGGACGGCGGCACCCTGGTGACCTGGTCCTCGCCCTTGCAGGATCGGTTTGCCGATGGGGTGGCTGCCGACGAACAGCGGGACGACCGCAGCGCCTCGCTTCGCTATGTGTCTCCGGAGATGACCGGGGTGGAAGAACTGGACCGTCATGGTCGTTGGGAGCGGCACCCCGAGTACGGCATGGTGTGGTCGCCCCTGATCGTAGCGGCCGGCTGGGCGCCGTTTCAGCATGGGCGCTGGATCTGGCATGCGCGCTGGGGCTGGACCTGGGTGGACCAGGCGCCCTGGGGCTTTGCACCGTTCCACTACGGCCGCTGGGTCCTGTGGGGCGCGCGCTGGGTCTGGACGCCCGGGGCCTGGGTGGCCCGGCCGGCCTTTGCCCCCGCGCTGGTGCAGTTCAGCAGCCCTTCCGTGGGCGTCAGCGTGGTCATCGGCCCGGGCCGCCCGCCATCGCACTGGGTACCGCTGCCTCCGTGGGAGCCCTACCGCCCCTGGGTGGGGCACCGCCCGCATCCCGTGCCCCCGCCCGTCAGGCCGCACCCGGTGGATCCGGGCTGGCGTCCTCCGGTCGTCCACGTCGCTCCGGGGCGGCCACTCCAGGAAGTCCCAGCCCCGCGGCCGGAGCGCCGTCTGGGCCCCGTCATGCCTTCCGTGGAGGCGCGTCCCGTTCCAGCGATTCCGCCCTCGCCGGGCCGCATCGATCCGCCCGCAGTGCGGCCAGACCGGCCTACTCGAACGGACCGGGAAGACGGGGGCCGGGAAGGCAGGGGCCGGGAAGACAGGGACCGGGCCGAGCGCGCGGAGCGTGGCGCCAGGCCCGAGACCTCGGAAGGCCGGGGACGCTCCACCACCGAGCACCGGCCGCGCGACCAGCGCGAGCGCGCGCAGATGCTCTGAGAGCGCATGCTCTGAGGGGCTCAGCGCCTCGCCTTCTGGGCCGCCACGACCAGGGGCTTGAGCACGGGCCAGACGTTGTCCAGGATGCGCGTGTGGGCGGCCGCCGTGGGGTGGATGCGGTCGGATTGAAACATCTTGTCGGCATCTGGTGCGTCGGCCACGTTCTTCAGCAGGAAAGGCACCAGCGCCGCCGATTCGGCCTTGGCCACCTGTACGAAGGTGGCCACGAACTCCTGCCCGTAGGCCTGGCCGTAGTTGGGGGGCAACTGCATCCCGGCGATCAGCACCCGGGCCCCGGCGCTGCGGGCGGCGCGCGCCATGTCTGTCAGGTTCTGCCGTGTGGCGCTCATGGGCAGCCCGCGCAGGGCGTCGTTGCCACCGAGCTCGATCACCACGATGGCCGGTTGGTGGCGGGTGAGCAGCGCGGGCAGACGTGACTTGCCCCCCGAAGTGGTGTCCCCGCTAACACTGGCGTTGACCACCGCGCCGCGCAGACCTTCACGCTGCAGGCGCTGCTCCAGCAGCGCCACCCAGCCCTGCCCGCGGGCGATGCCGTACTCGGCCGACAGGCTGTCTCCCACCACCAGGATCACGGGTGCGGCGGGCGTGGCAGCGGCGCTGCCCGCGTTTGTCCCTTGCGCCTTGACGGACGTGCCCAGAGCGCAAGCCGCCACGCATAGGGCAAGGCTACAGTGCAGCCACTGGCGCCGCAGCGCGCCGGCCCGGGCCCGCTGAGCGCTCTTGACCACCCCAGATTCCTGCATGACCGACCCCATCATTGCTGTGCGCCATGTCACCAAGCGGGTGACCGATTCCTCCGGCACGCTGACGATTCTCGACGACATCGATTTCTCGTTGCAGCCGCAGGAATCCGCTGCCATCGTGGGCGCGTCGGGCTCCGGCAAGAGCACCTTGCTGTCGCTGATCGCTGGCCTGGACACGCCCACCGAAGGCACGGTGGTGCTGGCCGGTGAAGACCTGTTCGCGCTGGACGAAGACGCGCGCGCCGCGGTGCGAGCACGTCGTGTGGGCGTCGGGTTCCAGAGCTTCCAGTTGCGGCCCAACCTCACGGCGCCGGAGAACGTGATGTTGCCGCTGGAGTTGCTGGGCGTCTCAGGCGCGCGCGCCGCGGCCACCGAGATGCTGGGCCGCGTGGGCCTGGGTGAGCGGCTGCGGCATTACCCCCGGGTGCTGTCGGGCGGCGAGCAGCAGCGCGTGGCGTTGGCACGGGCTTTCGTGGTGGAGCCGGCGGTGCTGCTTGCCGACGAGCCCACGGGCAGTCTGGATTTCGCCACGGGCGAGCGTGTGATGGGCCTCATGTTCGACATGAACCGTGAAGCGGGCACGACCCTGGTGCTCGTCACGCACGATCGGGCGATCGCCGCACGCTGCGACCGCCAGCTGCACATCGAAGCAGGTCGGCTGATCGCCTGAAACGACCAGGGGCGGTGTGAGCCGCCCCTGGTCCCTGTGATGCCTGCGAGTGAGGCCTGACGGCTCAGCTCACTGGCTGAACTTGTAATCCGTCTTGGCGGACTTGCGCAGCCGTTCCTGGAAGTCCTGCAGCTTGGTCTGCTCCAGACGTTGCTTGATCTGGTCCTTGACTTCGTCGAAGGCCGGGAACTGCGCTTCGCGGGTGTCATCCAGGCGGATGATGTGCCAGCCGAACTGGCTCTTGACGGGTGAGTCGGTCATCTCCCCCTTCTTCAGCGCCGCCATAGCCTTGCCGAACTCGGGCACGTAGGCGTCGGGCTTGGCAAAGTCCAGGTCGCCACCGCGTTCGCCAGAGCCCGGGTCCTTGGAGCTCTTCTTGGCCAACTCCTCGAACTTGGCGCCGCTCTTGATCTGTGCGATCAAGGCCTTGGCTTCTTCTTCCTTTTCCACCAGGATGTGGCTGGCGCGGTACTCGGTTCCGCTGGCCTGGGCCTTGAACTTGTCGTACTCGGTCTTGGCTTCGGCGTCGGTGGCCGGGTTCTTCTTGCGGAAGTCCTCAAACATCTCGCGGATCAGGATGCTTTGGCGCGCCAGCTCGAGCTGCGCGCGGTACTCCGCGGACGCCGGGATGCCGCGGCGCTCGGCCTCCTGGGCGAAGATCTCGCGCAGCACGGTCTCGTCCTTCACCCGCTGCTCGGCACCGGGGGGCAATTGCTGGCCAGAGCGCGCCACCTGCTGCATCAAGGCGTCCACGCGCGACTTGGGCACCGCCTTGCCGTTGACGATGGCGATGTTCTGGGCCTGAGCCGCGAGGGGCAGCGTCAGTGCCAGGCAGGCCACTGCCGCGAGGGCGCGCAGGGCGTGGGTCTTGGTCTTCATGGAACGTGCTTTCGTGAGCGTGCGCTGAGGGCGAAGCCGTGCGCGGTTGGAACGCGGATGAATCTCTTGCCGATGCGAGTCTGGAGGGACACCACCGTGGCCGGGCAGGCAGCGCTCAAGGCGCTTGCGCATCGATGGCCAGCGCGTGGATACCGCGCGGCATCCAAGCTGCCAAAGCATCATAAACGAGGCGGTGGCGAGCCACCCGGCTCAGGCCGGCGAAGCGCTCGCTGCAGATGCGCACCGTGAAGTGGCGCCCCTCCCGGGCGCCGGCATGGCCGGCATGCAGGTGGCTGTCATCGATCACGGTGAGCGAGACCGGTTGGAACGCCGCCCTGAGAGCGACTTCCAGGTCGGCCGAGGCGGGCCCGGCGGCGGTGGGTTGCAGCGGGGCGGTCATGGTGCGTCCTTTGCTTGCGCGTCCGGCGGGGCGGGCGCTGCGCCTTCCTCGGTCGGCAGGTAGCGGCTGATCCACAGGCCCTGGGCGAGCATGAACAGCAGCATCAGCCCCATGCCGCCGAACAGCTTGAAGTTCACCCAGGCTGCGGTGGAGAAGCTGTAGGCCACCCAGATGTTGAGAAAGCCCATCACCCCGAAGAAGGCCACCCAGGCGAAGTTCAGGCGGTGCCACACCTTGGCGGGCAGGTCCAGCTGCTCGCCCAGCAAGACTTTCAGCAGGTTGCGATTGAACAGCAGCGGGCTCAGCCAGAAGGAAAGACCCATGGCCCAGTACAGCACGCTGGGTTTCCACTTGATGAAAGTCTCGCTGTGGAACCAGATGGTCAGCCCCCCCAGCACGACCACCAATGCCAGGCTCACCCACAGCATGGCATCCACCTTGCGGCGCTGCAGCTTGAGCCAGGCCACTTGCGCCAGCGTGGCGACAATCACCACCACCGTGGCCAGCAGCACGGGGGCTTCCCCAGGTCCCACCTGCCCCCCGGAGACCACGAAGCCCAGGTGCCGGGTCGCAAACTCAGCCGCCCAGGCCTTCTCAGCCTCCGCATACTTGAAGGTGCCGAAGAACAGGATGATGGGCAGGAAGTCGAACAGCAGTTTCATGGTGGGGGTGCGGGCGCGTCCGGACTTCGGTGGCGTTTTGGCGGTGGCGCGTGGAGGAGTTCGGAGATGGTCCGGGCTGCAGTTCGGGCGGTGGCCTGGGCGATGTTCCGCGAGCTCGAGCCTGGGACCCTTTCCTTTACTCTGCGGGCTTGAAGTCGATGGCCGCCGAGTTGATGCAAAAACGTTCCCCCGTGGGCTGAGGCCCGTCAGGGAACACGTGGCCGAGGTGGCTGCCGCAGCGGTTGCAGCGCACCTCCACCCGCACCATGCCGTGGCTGTGGTCCACCACGCGCTCCACCACCTCGCTGTTCAGCGGCTCCCAGTAGCTGGGCCATCCGCAGCCCGCATCGAACTTGGTGGCGGAGGCGAACAGCGGCGTCCCGCAGCCCACACAGTCGTAGCGCCCGTCCTGGAAGTGATCCCAGTATTTGCCGGTGAAGGCGCGCTCGGTGGCAGCATGGCGGGCCACCTGGTATTGCATGGGGTCGAGCTCCGCGCGCCACTGCTCGTCGGTCTTGCGCACCTCGTATCGGGGGTCGTCATGGTCGTGCGGTGCGGGGGTGCGGCGAAACAGATTCATCGAGACAGACTCCGGGGCTGAAAGGGCGGCGCGTCGGGTGCAGCGTCCGTCTAGCGCCAAGTATCGATTGTCCTGCCTGCAGGGCGGGTGCCGGCTAGCGTGGAGAATCCGGGTCCGCTGCGGCGCGCAGCGCGGCCACACGTGCTGCGCCGCCACTGAAGCACCGCACGCCAGCACCCCCCTGGATTTTCATCACACCACTGAGGACGCCCATGCTTGGACTCATGCAAGATCAGCCGCTGCTGATCTCGTCGCTGCTCGAATTCGCCGCCCGCCATCACGGTGACGCCGAGGTGGTTTCTCGCCGCGTCGAGGGTGATTTGCACCGCTGCACCTACCGCGACGTGGCGGCGCGCTCGCGCCAGGTGGCCGGTGCTCTGGACCGCTGGAACCTGGCGTTCAGCGACCGCGTGGCCACGCTGGCCTGGAACGGTTACCGGCACCTGGAGCTGTATTTCGGCGTCTCCGGCAGCGGCCGGGTGCTGCACACCCTCAACCCCCGCTTGGCGCCCGACCAGGTGGTGTGGATCGCCAATCACGCCGAAGACCGCGTGTTGTGCTTCGACATGACCTTCCTGCCCCTCATCAAGGCGATCTGGAAGCAGTGCACGACCGTCCAGCACTGGGTGGCACTGTGTGACGAGCAGGCCTTGCCCGCTGACACCGGCATCGACGGCCTGGTGTCCTACGAGGCCTGGATCGCCCCGGAGTCCACCAGCTACGCCTGGCCGTCCTTCGACGAGCGCAGCGCGGCCTCGCTGTGCTACACCAGCGGCACCACGGGCAACCCCAAGGGTGCGCTCTACAGCCACCGCTCCACGGTGCTGCACGCCTACGGCGGCGCGCTGCCCGACGCCCTGAGCCTGTCGGCCCGCGACTGCATCCTGCCCGTGGTGCCGATGTTCCACGTCAATGCCTGGGGGCTGCCCTATGCCGCGGCCATGACCGGAGCCAAGCTCGTATTCCCGGGGGCGGCGCTGGACGGCAAATCGGTCTACGACCTGATTGAAGGGGAGCGGGTGACCATGGCCGCGGGCGTGCCCACGGTCTGGCTCGGCCTGCTCAACCACATGGCCCAGGGGGGCTTGCGCTTTTCTACCTTGACCCGTACCGTGATCGGGGGTTCGGCCTGCCCGCCGGCCATGATCCGGGCCTTCAAGGACCAGTACGGCGTCACGGTGCTGCACGCCTGGGGCATGACCGAGATGTCGCCGCTGGGCACGGTGTGCACACTCAAGTTGCCGCAGATGGCCGGCACGCCCGAGCAACAGATGGCCACCCTCGTCAAGCAGGGCCGTGCCATCTTCGGCGTGGAGATGAAGATCGTGGACCCGGACGGCAACGAGCTCCCCTGGGACGGCCAATCCAGCGGCGACCTCATGGTCAAGGGCCCCTGGATCATCTCCAGCTACTTCAAGGGGGAGGGCGGCAACCCCCTGGTGGACGGTTGGTTCCCCACGGGCGACGTGGCCAGCATCGACCCCGACGGCTTCATGCAGATCACCGACCGCAGCAAGGACGTCATCAAGTCCGGCGGGGAGTGGATCAGCTCCATCGCCCTGGAGAATCTTGCCGTGGCCCACCC